>JBPCUV010000428.1:0-9428 GCA_051010975.1 Desulfocapsaceae bacterium | reverse complement strand
TGCTGCGGTAAGCGACCGCCGCCGATCCATTCTCATATCCAGCGGCTCATCTCTTTTGAAACTGAAACCGCGTCCCTCAGCTTCAAGCTGCAGGGATGAGAGGCCGATATCTATCAGGATGCCATCCACCACACTCACTCCTGCTTCACTGAGGCCGAAATCGATTTCCCTGAAATTCCGGTTAATTACCTGGAGCCGACTTCTGTAGCTCCCGACATTCTTCAGCCCAAGCTGGATAGCCTCTTGATCCCAGTCAAAGGCGACTACTTTTCCGTCGGGTGCCGATCTCTTTAAAATTTCCGTCGTGTGCCCGCCAAGACCGAAGGTACCGTCCATGTAGACACCCCCGGGAATCACCTGAAGCATTCCCACCGATTCTTCCAGGAGGACGGGTTGGTGTACCTTCCTCAATGAAGAGTCGGTCATCAAAGAATTCCGAGTTTGGCCAGGCTGTCGCTGTACTGCTCAAGGTTCTCCCGAGTCTTGCAGTATTCGGCCAACCAGACTTCTTTGTCCCAAATCTCGACGAACTCGAGCATGCCGTTGAGCACCACCTCTTTGTCAATGCTCACTTCCGATCTGAGGCTGACCGGAATCAGAAGCCGCCCCTGTTTATCGAGCGAACACTCAGTAATCCCGGAAACAACGTATCTGATAAAACTAGAAAGATTTTTCTCTTCGCGGCCCTGGGTAAGCAGTTTGTCTTCGACGATCTGCCATTCAGACGCAGGCCAAGCCCGCAGATGCTTCCCCCATGGAGCAACCATGAGCACCGACGAGCCGTACTGCTTCAGCACTTCCCGGAATCTTGACGGAACGTTCAGCCGCCCTTTGGGATCGAGGGAATGCTCAGATCTGGATCGAAACCTGCTGGCTATAAGGTCTGACTTGGCCACAGAAACTCCACCCTGCTCCATTTAATGCCGCTTTGTATCCACTATACACCACTACCTGTCTTTTTATCCCGAACAAGAACGGTAAGTCAAGGAAAAAGATGCGTAAATTCAAGATAATAAGCTTATCTCACCACATCTTTACAAACACAACATATTGTAGAATGATGGACGAAGAGTACTACAGGGTGTGGGATATGGACTTATGGACAAAACATACAGCTAATGGACCGATCCTGACAAACTGTTGCATATATTTGATATTTATATGTTTATTCAACAAACACTTAATTTAAAAAAATAATACACGCTAGAGATAGTGGTATAAAGTGGCTGGAAGGTGCCAGATTTGCACCAGACTGCCTGGCACTCTGTGGTCCAGGCGCCATGTGGAAGTCAGGGAACGAAAAATTAACGACAGTTTGCTGTCAGAGTGGGCAAGGGGTGGCGCCGACTGGCAAGATCTATTTCAGTCGTCGGAACCGAAAAGGGAGGGCTGGATGGTATCCGGCTTCGGTGGCTTACGGCCAAAATGTTCATAAGCTTTGATGGTTGCCACCCTGCCCCGTTGGGTGCGGCTTAAAAACCCTGATTGGATCAGATAAGGTTCGTAGACATCTTCAAGCGTCGTTTTCTCTTCACAGACTGAGGTGGCCAGGGTTTCAAGTCCTATGGGACCTCCGCTGAACTTGTCGATCACGGTGAGCATGATGGTGCGGTCCATGTCATCGAGGCCGAATTCGTCAACATTCAATAGATCGAGAGCAGCGTCGGCAACACTGCGGTCGACTATTTTATGTTCGTTGACCTCGGCAAAATCCCTGACCCTGCGCAGCAACCTATTGGCAATACGCGGGGTCCCCCGGGAACGCCGGCCAAGCTCGAGAGCCCCCGCCTCGTTGATCTCCAGACCAAGAATCTGTGCTGAGCGCCGGACGATGATCACCAGTTCCTCGGGCGAATAAAATTCAAGTCGTAAAATATCTCCGAACCGGTCCCTGAGCGGCGGGGTCAGAAGGCCGGTTCGGGTAGTTGCTCCAATCAGAGTAAAACGCGGCAACTCCATTTTTATGGAACGGGCTCCCGGCCCCTGTCCGATAATCAGATCGAGCTGGAAGTCCTCCATGGCCGGATAGAGGATCTCCTCTACCACATGGTTGAGACGATGAATTTCGTCGATGAAAAGGATATCGCCCTCCTGGAGGCTAGTGAGGATAGCGGCCAGATCTCCCTGCTTTTCGATAACCGGTCCCGAAGTCGGTTTTATGCCGGCTCCCATCTCGTTGGCGATGATCTGCGAGAGCGTGGTCTTGCCCAAACCGGGGAAACCATGAAAGAGGAGGTGGTCCAGCGGCTCACCCCGTTTCTTGGCGGCCCCGATGGAGACGTTCAACCGCTTTCTGAGCTGCTCCTGGCCAATATATTCAGCCAGTGATTTTGGCCTGAGATCATTGGACAGGATCTTATCACGGCCGATCGGTGAAGGATCCACCAGTCGCTCATCGCCAAAGAGTTCTTCTTCGAAATTCATGCCAGACTCCTGAGACATTCTCTGAGCAGTTCTTCAACGGACAGGCTATAAAAGGCATCGTCGCCGAGACGTCGCTTCACGGAGGTGAGAGATTTCCGGCTGACCGGATCGCTATACCCCAGATTGCCCAAGGCGGAAAGTACGTCGGCCAACGCAGATGATGCCCCGGGGCCAGTGTCTCCAGTGGTCTCCACCAGATCTGTCGCCCCGGACGCCAGTGCTCCCACCTTATCTTTCAATTCGACGCAGATTCGCTCGGCCGTTTTCTTGCCCACTCCCTGCAGTGAGGTCAGCAGCTTGATGTCCCTCGCCGCGATGGCCCGGCACAGCTCCGCCACCCGCATCCCCGAGAGGGCGGCCAACCCCAGTTTCGGGCCGATCCCCGAGACCGAGGTCAGATAGAGAAACATTTCCTTCTCTTCGGTATCGAGGAATCCGTAAAGCACAATGGCGTCTTCTCTTACCTGGGTGTAAATATGGAGAAAGACCTCTTCGGATGAATCGGGAAGCCTGGCAAGTGTATCGGTGGTCAGAAACACTTCATAGCCGACTCCGGAGATGTCGATGACGACCCGATCCAACCCTTTGATCAGAACTTTTCCTGTCAGTGTTGCAATCATTTCAGTCCGTTGTTGGTTGCTCAGATGCGGAGCTGGTTGAGGTGGCAGATTGCCACCGCCAGCGCATCAGCGGCGTCACTGCTTGGTGCCTTGTTAAGACCGAGTAGGACGCGAACCATGTGCTGAACCTGGGTTTTACCAGCCTGACCATAGCCGACCACCGCCTGCTTGATCTTTTTGGCACTGTAATCAGCCACCTCAATATTATTCTGCATGGCCGCCACTACAGCCGCCCCTCTGGCCTGGCCAAGCTTGAGCGCCGATCCCGGGTTGGTGGCCAGGAATACATCCTCCACCGCAGCCTCGGTGGGCCCGTGCACCTGGATCACTTCGTTGATTCCGGTGAATATCTGGTTAAGCCGGTAGTTGAAGGGCATATTGGTCGTCGTCTTTATCACACCGCAGGCGACAAACCTGAGGGTGCCCCGGTCTGAGTCCACTACTCCGTAACCGGTTGTCCGGGAACCGGGATCGATACCGAGGATCCGTTCCATCCACTCTTACTCAGGACAGTTTTTCCATCAGATTCTGGTCAATATCGAAGTTAGCGTGAACCTTCTGGACATCGTCATGGTCTTCGAGGTTTTCAAGCAACTTCAACAGCGAAGCAGCCAGCTTCTCATCGGCAACTTCAATGGTGTTCTGGGGGATCATCGAGATGGAAGCCTCCAGGAACTCCAGGCCCTGCTCCTCAAGGCCGTCACGGACATCGTTGAAATCGTCGACACCGGTCAACACCTGAAACTCGTTTTCGTCCTCAAGTACATCCTCGGCCCCGGCTTCGAGCGCCTTGTCCATCAACTCCTCTTCAGATATCAGCTCTTTGTCGACCAGGATCTGGCCCTTTTTGTCAAACATCCAGGCAACGCAGCCATTCTCCCCGAGGTTGCCATTGCTTTTGGCAAAAAAATGCCTGACATCGGCCACCGTCCGGTTACGGTTGTCGGTCATGCATTCGACCAGCACCGCCACCCCGCCGGGCCCATAGCCTTCGTAGAGGATTTCCTCGTAGGTATCGCCGTCACCCCCACCAGAGCCTTTGGCAACGGCTCTGGCAATATTATCTTTGGGCATGTTTTCGGCCTTGGCTGCGGCAATAGCCGACCTCAACCTCGGGTTGCCGTCCGGATCACCGCCACCCTGCCTTGCAGCAACGGATATCTCCTTAATCAGTTTGGAGAATATCTTGCCGCGCTTGGCGTCATTCGCCCCTTTTTTTCTTTTTATGGTTGACCACTTAGAATGTCCTGACATAGCTGATCCTTGGTGTTCCCCTTGAGGATAATTGATTTATTCTTAGCCGCGATAATCCATACCGAGCAGGAAGACCTCACGACTCTCCTTGCGGGAGCTCTGGGGTTTAATCACTTTTACGAAGTTAAAATGCTCTTTAAGCTGGTTGACGAATTCCGGCATATCTTCTCCCTGAAAGATTTTGCACAGATAATGTCCCTCTTTATGCAGAAAGATATGCGCCAACTCAAGAGTCTGTCTCACCAGCCGCATCGAGCTCTGGTGATCGGCCCAGCGATTGCCGGTGGTTTTCGGGGCAATGTCTGAGATAACAACTTTGAAGGCCGGCCTGAACATTTTCACCTGGCCAATCAGTTCCGGATCGGTAATGTCACCGCAGATCCAGTGGATGGAGGAACCTCCGTCTCTTGGTTCCTGATTGGTTTCCTGCAGATCGACCCCGACCACCAGACCTTTCGTCCCGACTACGCCAGAGGCATATAAGGACCAGCTTCCAGGATGGCAGCCCAGATCGAGAACCGCATCTCCGCGGCGAAAAAGACGATATTTTTTTTGAACTTCTTCGAGCTTGAAAACGGATCTGGCCGGGTATTTTTCTTTCTTGGCCTTCTTAAAATAATAGTCCCGAACTTTACGCACTCTTTATTCCATTTACCCTTCTTTAGCAAGACCATTCGATGGTCATTGAGCAGTCTGCCTGCAGCTGCGGCAGACGCCTTTCAGTCGTTATCCAGCAGTTCCCCGACCCAGCCCAGTGCTTCGTCTCTGGTGGTAATCAGGCCGTCGATTGCCGCCGCTTCGACCGCTTCCAGCAATCTACCGATTTCCCGGCCAGGCGACAGGTTGAATGTATCAATCAGGTCATGGCCGGTCAACAATTTAGGCCCCGCCGCCGCAGGCACGAGAGTTTCTTCGTAAAAGCGAGCCACTTCAACGAACAACTGCTCGAGTTGCTCCTCGATCCGGGCCGGCTTCTCCGGTCCCTGCCCGGCAAGACTGTCGGCCATGGCCAGCAGGAAAAGAGGATAGAGACTGCCCCCGGCCCGTTTGCATAGCTTATGCATGGCGCGGGTACTCACCCCTTCATGATTCTGCATCACATTATTGAGATGAAATGGATGCATGTGCATCGAGATAAGCGAAACAACACTTCTGCTTTTTCGCCGGCTCCACCTCCACCTCTCTGCAATCTGCTGAGTCAGCGTCGCACCCTGCTCATCGTGGTTGTAAAAAGTAATACGTTTCTTCTGATCATCGTGTACTTTCCTGGCAGCCGGTTTGCCAATATCGTGGAACAGCGCGGCCCATTTCAAAGCTGTCAGAGTTTCCGTATCATCAGCAACGCTGTCCACCAGATCGTAACAGCGGGGAAAGTAGAGGACGGGCTGGTCGATAATGCGCTCAGTAAAATCGAGTGTGGCCAGATTATGCTCCATCACATCGAGATGATGAAACGGAGGCTGATCGACACCCGCTCCTTCGTAAAGTTCGGGAATCAAACGACCAAGAAGCCCGGATTCCTGCATTGCCTTGAAACTCCTGTGGGCCCGCGTAGTAGTCATGATCAGGTCAAGCTCGAAGCTGATCCGCTCGGCGGCCACGGTATCGATCAGGGCGGACTTGGCCTTGATCTGCTGTTGCGTATCAGCATCGATCATGAAATTGAGTTGAGCGCCAAACCGATAGGCACGCAGCAGTCGCAGAGGATCGTCTTCGAAGCAATCGGGGCAGGCCCGGACTATCTGGAGCTTGAGATCGTTGAAACCGCCAAGCGGATCAATTACCGCCACCTCACTGTCCGGTCGCACCAGATTATCGAGTAACACTGCCATGCTGTTAATGGTAAAATCCCGTTTGACCAGATCTTCCTCGATAGTGCGAGCTCCCTTCCGGTAACCGGCAACGTCCAACGACAAATCCTCGAGAACCAGACGGGCGGTATCATTTTCCTCGTCCCCGAGGATCACCACCGAACCCTTTCCCAGCATACGGCGCACTTCATGCACGAAATCGGCGGCTCCGTAATTTATCGCAAAATCGAGATCCGCCGACACGACATTGATAAGCAGGCCGCGCAGCGCACCGCCAACCAGATAGATATCAACCCCCCGCGAGCGGGCACATTCATTGAATGCCTGAAGGACCGATTCGGGATAATGCGAAAGAAATGTGTCCAAGGCTGATTTCTGCACGGCTGGCCCTTTTTATCGGCGAGGATTCTTGACGTCGGTACGATCCAGTGTATACATTCGACAAACACTCCGGAACATCATTTTTTTTCGGGGTCTATTTATTATTTATCTCTTTAGGGTAGTCCTACTTTAATTGGGGAAATCATGGAAGGCAACTGGCTTTATAAACTGCTTCTGGCAAAAGGCCTATCCGAGGCCAGCGCAGAGGGACTGTCGATCGCTGTAAACGCTGCGGTGGTAATTGTCATACTGGCCGGAGCGACATTTATTATCAGAAGGATTCTGCTTAGCTTTAGCCGCAGATGGATTGCCGAAAACCGATACCGCTGGGATGATGCCCTACTGAAAAACAAATTCATCGACCGGCTGAGCTGGTTTATCCCGATCCTCCTCGCCCATCTCTCTATCGATTCCCTGCTGCCCCCCGAGTCTTCGGCCTATATCATCCTTAAACGAATGATGATGCTCTTTTTCGTCATTGCCGGGGTAACAAGCATCAACGCCGCACTATCCACTGTCGGGGATATCTATCGAGACCTGAAATCCAAGCAGGCCGACGTACTGAACGGCTTTTTGGACGCCGGAAAAATCATCACCTATATCTTCGGGGCTATATTTGCCGTCTCCATTTTCTCCGGCATGTCGCCCTGGGGGATCATTTCCGTACTAGGCGGCATGACCGCGGTGACGATGCTGGTCTTCAAGGACACCATCGTCGGCTTCGTGGCCTCAATTCAGCTAACCGC
The DNA here is from genome assembly GCA_051010975.1 of Desulfocapsaceae bacterium. Taxonomy (GTDB): domain Bacteria; phylum Desulfobacterota; class Desulfobulbia; order Desulfobulbales; family Desulfocapsaceae; genus JABDQA01. The sequence continues at coordinate 2,192 of JBPCUV010000428.1, read as the reverse complement.
CACCGATATGGTCAGGGTCGGCGACTGGATAGAAATGCCCTCCTACGGCGCCGACGGCGATGTGATTTCCATTTCCATCCACACCATACGGGTCCAGAACTGGGATAGAACGATTACCACCATCCCCACCTATGCCCTGGTCTCCAACTCGTTCAAGAATTGGCGGGGCATGGCGGAATCGGGTGGCAGGAGGATAAAACGCGCCCTGATGATCGATGTCAACTCCATCCACTTCTGCGATGAGGAGATGTTCACCCGGCTCAGCCACATCAACCTGCTCGGTACCTATCTGCAAACCAGACAGGAAGAAATCATTGAATACAACCGTTCACACCAAATTGAACAAGAAGACGATCTGGATATCAACGGCAGGCGCCAGACCAATATCGGTATTTTCAGGGCCTATATCATCGCCTACCTCAAAGACAACCCGAAGATCAGCCGGAACATGACTTTTCTGGTCAGACAGCTGGCCCCGACCGAGCACGGTCTGCCCCTGGAAATCTATGTGTTCAGTACTGATAAGCGCTGGGCCGAATATGAGACCATCCAATCCGATATTTTCGACCACCTGTTTGCCGCTCTACCCATATTCGGCCTGCGGCCATTCCAGAACCCCACCGGCTATGACATGCAGCAGCTGAGTGCCCCGGGGCAACGCGATCCGAACGCCTGATGAACAGCAGCCCCGACACCTGCCTCTATATGGCGCCGCTCAAGGGCATTACTGACAGTCTGTTCAGGCAGGTATACAGCCGTCATTTCCCGGGAATCGACTGGGCGGTGGCGCCCTTTGTCAATCCCCAGAATACTCCCCGCTATCCCGACAAACTGATTGCCGACCTGCTCCCCGAGAAGAACTCGGGGCTACCGTTGATACCGCAAGCGCTGAACACCGACGCGGAAGGATTTGTGGCGCTCGGCGACCGTCTCTACGATCTTGGCTACGAGGAACTCAACTGGAATCTGGGCTGTCCGGTGAAAATGGTGGCTGGCAAAAGAAGAGGATCCGGTCTGCTTCCCCACCCCGACAAGATCATCGACCTGCTCGAGCAGATTCTACCAAAACTTAAACCGGCCCTGTCGATCAAGATGCGGCTTGGCTACCAGAGTCACCGGGAGGCACTCGCTCTGCTCCCCCGACTCGACCCCTTTCCGCTGACCGAAATCATCATCCACGCAAGGCTGGGAATCCAACTCTACCGGGGACAGGTGAACCTGGATCATTTTGAACTCTGCAGAGAGAAAACGTCTCACCAGCTGGTCTACAACGGTGATCTCGTCACTTTGGAGGATTTCACCAGTCTTTCGAACCGGTTCGAGCCAATCGACCGCTGGATGATCGGCCGGGGGCTGTTGATCAATCCCTTTCTGCCGACTGAAATAAAAGGCATCTACCTCTCCAGGAACGAACGAAAGGAGAAGCTGCAGCTCTTTCAAGACGATCTCTATCATGGACTTAAAGAGCGGCTCAGCGGTCCCGGGCACCTGCTGGGTCGCATGAAACAGATGTGGATTTATTATATCCACGCCTTTCCCGGCAAAGAAAAACTTTTAAAAAAAATAACCAGGGCGTCATCGGAAAAGAGTTTTCTCAAGGCGATCGATGCGGTACTTGAACGATGAGCTCTAGATGACCCCTGACCACGGTGAAAAATGTTTAATAAATTGATTGATAGAAAAGGAAGCGGATCTGCAAAATGGGATGGGGCACCCGTCATCTTTGGCGAAGCCGATATTCTGCCCATGTGGGTGGCCGACATGGATTTTGACGTAGCCAAGCCAATCACTGAGGCGATCGTCGAACGGGCAAAGCATCCCATCTACGGTTATGAGACCGAGAGCAATTCGCTCAAGCAGGCGGTGGTCGACCGTCTCTATGCAAAATTCAACTGGCGGGTCGAAAAACAATGGCTGGTTTTTTCGACGGGTGTGGTCCACGCCCTGCACATGATCATCATGGCCTTTACCAAACCTGGTGACGGTGTGATTCTGCAGCCTCCGGTGTATTATCCCTTCTTCTCGGCAATCACCCACAACGGCTGCTCGGTGATAGAGAACCAGCTCATCATTCAGAACGGGCACTACGCCATGGACTTCGAAGGGCTCGCCGATGCCTTCCGGCCCGACTTCTCCGGACTCAGGCCGGAACCGAGCAGAGCCCGGATGATGCTGCTCTGCAGCCCCCACAA
>JBPCUV010000427.1:0-6850 GCA_051010975.1 Desulfocapsaceae bacterium | reverse complement strand
GATCTCACCTGGCAGCTCTGTGAAAAATTCGGCAAGACACCGGCCGAGGCTAACGATTTTCCAGGCTTTATAGCCAACCGAATCCTCATGCCGATGATCAACGAGGCGATTTTCTGCCTCTACCAGGGGGTCGGCAAGGCTGAAGATATCGACACGGTGATGAAACTGGGTATGAACCACCCCATGGGGCCACTGGCACTCGCCGATCTGATCGGGCTCGATACCTGTCTGGCAATTATGGAGACCCTCTACGACGGCTTCAAGGATTCCAAATATCGACCCTGTCCCCTCCTCAGGAAATATGTAGAGGCCGGCTGGCTGGGAAGAAAGAGCGGCAAAGGGTTCTACGGCTATAAATAGGTTTCTGTACCGACGTCAGGAGGGGGCGCATGTCGGAAATGCAAATCCAGGATATTCCGGCAGTCGAGCTGGAAGGAAGAATCGAGAAACTTCAGCAGGCGCTGCAGGAAAAAGGCGTCGATGGTGCACTGATCGTCCAGAAGACTGATCTGTTCTACTTCTCTGCTACTTCCCAGCAGGGTTATCTCTATATTCCTGATGTCGGTGACCCGCTGCTCATGGTGTTCAAGGATTTCGACCGGGCCAGAGAGGAATCACCGCTGAAACTTGTAGTGCCGATCGGGAGTCCCAGAAAACTTCCTGAAATGTTGGTCAGTCACAGTTTAGAGGTGCCAAAAATATTGGGCCTTGAACTCGATGTGCTACCGGCAAATCTATATTTTCAGTATCAGAATATTTTTACTTCCGCAGAACTCATAGATGTTTCAACAGAGATCCGTTTAATCCGGGCGGTGAAATCCAACTACGAAATAGATTGCATAAAACAGGCGGCCAGAGGCTCAGATCTCGTTTGCGCCAGGGTCAGCGAAATACTTGAAGAGGGCCAATCGGAGCTGGCCTTGGCCGGAGAGCTGGAATCTTATGCCAGAAGTCTTGGACACCAGGGCATTGTCAGAATGAGATTGTGGGGCAGTGAATTGTTCTACGGTCATCTCCTATCTGGAGCCGACGCTGCGGTGCCAAGCTATCTCGCCTCGCCCACCGGGGGAAAGGGGCCGAGCAGGGTCACCGGGCAGGGTGCCGGTTTCAGAAAGATCCAGAAAAATGAACCGATCCTGGTTGATTATGTGTTTGCCTTTCATGGCTATATTTCCGATCATGCGCGGATCTTTTGCCTGGGAGAGCTTCCTGACGATCTAATGGCGGGCCATGAAGCCATGCTTGAAATTCAGGAGCGGGTGAAAGACCAGGCCCGGCCAGGTGTGGCCAGTGGGGATATCTACGCACTCATGGTTAGCGTGGCTGAGGAAAAGGGTTATGGAGAATGGTTCATGGGTGTTGGCGACAAGCGCATCAGATTTACCGGGCATGGCGTCGGCCTGGAACTCGATGAGTTCCCATTTCTGGCAAAAGGCCAGAAGCTCAAGCTTGAACAGAACATGGTCATAGCACTCGAGCCCAAATTGATCATCCCGGGAAAAGGTGTTGTTGGCATAGAAAACACCCATCAGGTAAGCGAAAGTGGTCTCACAGCTCTCACCAAGAGCCCGGACACCATCACCTTCATTTAAGATTTCAGGGAGACAGCCATGGCCGATTACAACCCCGACCATTCCGAAAAGCTGAATAAGGAAGAAACCGCCCGTCTCATTATCGATCTCTTTCACCGGATCATTGTCCACCACGGTATGTGGTATGGAGAGGTCAAACACCAGATGGGAACCGAAAAGGCCCTGGGACTGATGGAACAGGCTTTCAAGAATAGTTTTGCTATCCAGATGAAGCATTTGGGTAAAATCTTTGGATTCGAGTTGGTCGACAACATTCCGTCCGTGTTGCTCGATATGGAGGAAGCTGATCTGCTCGAACTCAAAGACAGGCTGGCAAAGAACTGGCTGGTCAATGACGGCGTCTGGTTCCAGACCATCGAGCAGAGTGAGGGGCTGGACGAAGCCAAACGCTGCAACGATTCCTGCTGGGCCCATTTCTCCCCGTTTGAGGCCCAGACAATAAAACAGAGGCTGGGTCTGTCCGAGGCACCAGGGCTGGAGGGACTAAAGAAAGCCCTCGGCTTTCGAGTATATGCATCGATCAACGTGCAGTCGATAGTTGATGAGGGAGAGAAAAGCTTTGTTTTCCAGATGAATGATTGCCGGGTCCAGGCCGCCAGAAAACGTAGAGAGCTCCCGGATTATCCCTGCAAATCTGCAGGTTTGGTGGAATATAGCTATTTTGCCAGGAGCATTGATGGTAGGATCAAAACCCAATGTCTGGGTTGCCCCCCAGACGAGCATCCTGAGGATTGGTACTGTGCCTGGAGATTTTATATTGACTGATACATTTGGATTTATAATAGACCAAAACAGGGAACGAATATGAAAAATCTGCTTTGTGAAGTCGAGAACAATATTGCTTTGGTGACCGTCAACCGGCCCAAATCTCTCAATGCTTTGAATCCAGAGACGTTGGAGGAATTGGCGATACTTTTCCAAGAACTGGCGGATAAGGATGAACTGGTAGGGGTGATCATCACCGGCTCAGGTGATAAGGCCTTCGTGGCCGGGGCCGATATAAGTGCTATGCAGGGCTACGACGCATTTGCCGGCCGCGAGTTCGGCAGGCTCGGTCACCGGGCCATGGATGCCGTTGCCTCATTGCCTCGGCCGGTAATTGCTGCGGTCAATGGATTTGCTCTGGGCGGTGGTTGCGAATTGGCATTGGCCTGCGATATCAGGATCTGCAGCGTGAACGCCAAGTTCGGGCAACCCGAGGTGAACCTGGGGGTCATCCCCGGATTTGGCGGCACCCAGCGACTGCCGAGGCTGGTGGGCACCGGAATGGCACTGGAACTCCTGCTGACCGGTGACATGATCGATGCCGAGGAAGCTTGCCGGATCGGTCTTGTCAATCGGGTGATAGAGCAGGACAATCTGCTGGCCCATTGTTATGAAATTATGGAAAAAATTGCTCAGAAAGGGCCGATTGCCGTGAGGCTCTGCAAAGAGGTTGTAACATCGGGAATCGAGATGGATCTTACCAGGGCTTGCCGTTATGAGGCGGACCTGTTTGGGGTCTGTTTTGCAAGCGAAGATCAGAATGAGGGGATGAAAGCCTTTCTGGAGAAACGACAGGCAAAGTTTAAGGGATGCTGATTCCCTTTGGCGAGAAGCAATTTAAGTAATTCACTACCTGCACAGGCATAACCATGAAATTAGATCTTAACGAAGAACAGAAACTTATACAGGAAACCGCCAGAGAGTTTGCTCAAGCTGAACTCGAACCAGTCGCCGCTGCACTGGACCAGCAGGACGATCAGGATACCTTTCATGAAAATCTGAAAAAATTGTCTGAACTCGGTTTCATGGGGCTCAACGTCAGTGATGAGTATGGCGGAGCGGAGGCCGGGGTGATTGCCTTCAGTGTGGCTCTGACTGAAATTGCCAGGGCCTGCGCCTCTACCGCAGTCACTTTGTCGGTCAACAATATGGTCTGTGAAGTTATTCAGGCGTTGGGAAGTCCAGCTCAGAAAGAAAAATATATCCCCCGCATCTGCACGGGTGAGTACCTGGCGGGGGCCTTCGGTTTGACCGAGCCCGGAGCTGGGTCAGATCCCGCCTCGATGACCACCACAGCCGTCCGGGATGGGGACTCGTGGATATTGAACGGCTCCAAAATTTTTATTACCAGCGGTTCCTGCGCGGGTGTATTCGTGGTCTGGGCCATCACCGATCCGACCGCGGCCAAAGGAAAGGGCGTGAGTGTTTTTCTGGTCGAGCCTGGTATTGATGGATTCACAATCGGCAAGGCGGAAAGCAAAATGGGGCAGCATGCCTCCAAAACAAATGAGCTGTTGTTTCAGGACTGCAGGATTCCCGCAGATGCCTTGATGGGTAAACTCAATGACGGTTTCCGGGTGGCTGTTTCGGAACTGGCAGGGGGGCGTATTGGCATCGGTTCACTGGCACTTGGTGTGGGACTGGCGGCGATGGATGCGGCGACCAGTTATTCGCTGGAACGAATCCAGTTCGACAGGAAAATAAGCGAATTCCAGGCGATTCAGTGGAAGATTGCCGATTGCTATACCGAGCTGGAGGCGGCCAGGCTGCTGCTCATGAATGCTGCGTATCTGAAAGAGCAGGGTCGCAATTTTGCCAAAGAGGCGTCGATGGCCAAACTTTACGCCTCTGAAGCCGCCAATCGCGCCTGTTATGAGGCCATGCAGATTCTTGGCGGCTATGGCTATACAAAGGATTATCCCATCGAGCGCTATACCAGGGATGCCCGCATTACTACCATTTACGAAGGGACCAGTGAGATCCAGCGGCTGATCATCGCTCGTTCCATCCTCAACGATTTTTCCTGATGCTGTTTTCGGGCAGACCCTGTTAACCGGTCTGCCCGAATCCTGATCAGTGGTATAGCTGCTGATTCTCATTGAGCATCGACTCCAATCATCGTATAAAGAGCGTATCGATCTCAGGATCTTCAGCCGGAGACTCGCTGTACCTATCATCCCCTCCGGTGAAAGGCCGCGACCTTGTTGCGGATCCTGCATGGTGAAAAATCGCTTGCTTCAGGAGGCCACATGCCTGCATCGCAATACTGGGCTGACAGTTATCTGCATAAAAGAATTTCCGCTGAACAGGCGGTTAGACTAATCAAATCCGGTCAACGTGTGTTCATCGGATCCGGCTGCGGGGAGCCGCAGCATCTGATCCAGACCCTGACCGAACAGGCCAACAGCTTCAGCGGTCTGGAAATCGTCCGTCTTTTGGGGCGCGAGACCGCGTCGTTGACAGCCATTGCTGACAAGACCAAGGATACCAGCCTTAACATACGCTCCATTTACCTCGGATCGGCAAAATCGGAATCGATCGCCCCGCAGAAGCGGTTCATCACTCCCATGAACATGTCAGATGTGCCAAGTCTGTTTCTCACCAGGAGGCTGCCGCTCAACGTTGCCCTGATCCAGGTGTCCCCACCCGATGACTTCGGCTGGATGAGTCTGGGGATCGCAGTTGATGTCACTATGGCCGCGGCGCGCTCGGCTGATCTGGTTATCGCCCAGGTAAACCCGAAGATGCCGCGGGTCATGGGCCAGAGCTTCATCCACGCCAACTATGTCGACTATGTGGTTGAATATGAAGAGGATTTGCTATCGGTCCCGCCATCGAGAGAAGTTTCCGACGCTGCCAATCAAATAGGCAGCCACATTGCCCATTTGATCGAAGACGAGTCGACCCTGCAGATTGGACTGGATGCCGCTTCCCAGGCCACGGTCAGAGGTCTCAGTACCAAAAAAGATCTTGGTATCCACTCGCAGTTCATCACCGATGATATCATGCACCTTTATGCTCAGGGAATTATCACCAACAGGAAGAAGGGCATTAACGATGGTAAAATGGTCGGTTCCATGGCAGTCGGCAGCCACGATCTCTATGAATTTCTCAATGATAACCCGGCGATAGATTTTCATCCGTCGGACTATGTCAACGACCCCTATATCATCTCCCAGCATCACCGGATGGTATCGCTCAACGTGGCCTATTGCATGGATCTGACTGGTCAGGTGTCAGCGGAGGCCTCTGCTGCAACAAGGTTTGCAGGTGTCTCGGGTATCCCCGATTTTGTCAGGGGCGCGCGCCGTTCCCCTGGGGGCAAATCTATCCTCATGCTGATGTCCACCAGACCCGGCCCTGACGGTTCGCTCATATCCAATGTGGTCCCCAAGTTCGATGACATCTCGGTGGTGGTGCCAAGGGGTGATGTCCACTATGTCGTTACCGAATATGGCGCGGTAAACCTGTTTGGCAAGAGCCTGCAGGAACGCGTGATCGCCATGATTACCATTGCCCACCCCGACTTTCGTGAAGAGTTGTTCGAGGCAGCCAAGAACCAGGGGCTGATTGGCATGGAACGGAGCCTTGGCGAGGCGGTAAAGGCTGTCTATCCGGTCAGGCTGGAAGAAACCATCGAGGTCAAGGGCGAAGAGATTTTTATTCGGCCGGCCAAACCGGTTGATGAGCGGAGGATCCAGGAACATTACTACTCACTGCCCAAAGAGGATGTGGTCTCAAGGTTCTTCGGTCAGAAGACGATCTTTGCCAGAAAGGACGTGGAAATACGTTCGCAGATCGATTATGTCAACAGCCTCACCCTGGTGGCGGTCGTTGGTGAGTTCGGGTTCGGCCGCATCGTTGGCGTGGCCGAAAGTATGAGGCTCAGAACCATTAACATCGCCGAAGTAGCCTTCTCAATCAGCCCCGATTACCAGGGAAAAGGACTGGGAAAACTATTTCTGCAAAAACTGGCCAGCTCCTCTAGAGAGAGCGGTATAGCCGGACTCATTGCCTACACTTTCCCAACCAATCAGGCCATGATCAACCTGTTCAGGACGCTGCCTTACAAAGTCAAAAAGCAGCTGGAAGATGGGGAACTGGTGTTGACGTGTCGCTTTGACGAGCTCGCTTGAGGTACCTACGAGTCGATACGGCCAGCCATTCAGCGTTGTTTTTGCGATGGGCATAGAGGTAAATATCGCCCATCGCAAATCACCTTGATTTACAAGCCAATCTCAAGCTGTTAACGCTTAAAAAATGCAGAAAAGACCAATCTGGCGGTAAGCGGAAGCAGCGCTAATTGCGTTTTCGTTTGCCCGCTTTGCGCGGTTTTTTGAGCTTTTTCTTCTTAGCCATGGCTGAAGAAGCCAGCCTTTCTTCGGCCAGCTCGATCAGAATCTCCTGGACGGTGCGCGGGTCATCTCCTTTTTCCGGCTGTCTCTTGGTATAGATACCATCACTTTGCATGTCCCAGACGCTGCGTTTGTTGT
>JBPCUV010000426.1:0-6547 GCA_051010975.1 Desulfocapsaceae bacterium | reverse complement strand
TTTTCAGCTTCAGCACCGGGTTAAATGACAAATAGGCTCTACCGAGATAGAACTGGGCCTCGGCATGACCATTGTCGGCGGCGGCCTTGAGCCAATCAGCTGCGCTGCGGTTGGATTCTATCTCCGGGGTAGCTCTGAGTAATTCACGGTAGAGCTGGTATTGGGCCTGCGCCATGCCCCCCTCGGCAGCTATCAAGAGCCAGCGCAGTTTTTCTTCCCGGTTGCGCGGATGGAGTACCAGTTCCTGGGCGGCTTTCAGGTGTCCCTGCTCAGCAGCTTTAACCAGCCAGTCCTGGTAGCCGCCGGGATGTCCGGAACGTTTGATCGATTCTTCTTTGAGGACCATCGCCAGCTGGTACTGAGCCGAAGCGATACCAAGATCGGCCAAAGGCTTTACAAAGAGTAGAGTGCGGTGAGTCCAGCCGAGGCCCAAGAATAAGATGATGATACCGGCAATCATCACCCGACGGCGGGCTCTGCGGCGTTGCATCCACTTTTGAGCTGAAATTGCCTGCTTTCCGGCGACCAGATGCTGATACACCAGAAGGGAAATTAGCAACAGTAGAAGCCCGGAGAAGTAACTGATGGTGTAACTGGCTGGAACCCGGAACTCTCCAAGTACCTCGACGAAATCGAACAGGCTGTATGTCTGGGTCCTGCTGTGACCTCCACTTAAAAATATCGGTTGCGCTGCCGCGACCAGGCAGGAACCGAAGAGTGCCAGCAGGATCAGAGTTCTTGGGAAAGTTTTTTTTACTCGCCCGACCAGCGCCGCTAATAGCCAAGCGGCCAGATAATATATGAGCCCGCCAACAAGCGCCGACACCAGCAGGAACGCAGCCATACCGAATCCGTCACTGTCACCGGAAAACAGGCTGGCAATGCCGGCGGCAAACAGGAAGCTGCCCGGGGCGAGACCACCGGCGACCGCGAGGTACCAGATGACCGGCAGGAAATGGTAGAAGCTGAGGAACAGAAACCACCGTCTGGCGACACTTCCTGGTAAGGGAACTTTGGGTTCTCGGTGGGCCATCAGGTCCTTTTAGCTTCTTGAATTTTACGTATCATACCAGGTGCATCCTGGATCTGGTGATCGGTCATCAGCAACATGAGACCGATTGTATCGGTTCTTGAAAGAACAAGGATTATCTCACCCTAAAGATGTCCTCGATTATCCCGTTAGCATTCACCGCTTCAAAGATAATCTAACCCTTGCCGGCGATTCGAGCAATTACCGAGTCAGATGTTTGCCAGGAGTACTTCCCGCAGATTGTATAGCAGATTAAGAATATAGCTGGGTAGGATGTGGGGGGAGGAGCAACGATAGCTCTTCTCTTTGACAGACCCCCCAAAAAAGAGGGGCAAGGGAGTTGCCCCTCTTTTTATCCAGATAGGAGGTTGATATGGCAGTCTATCTCACTAACTGGCAATAACAGGTTCGGGATTGTTCTGAGATTGCTTCGCCTCTCTCATCACAAACAATATTGGAAGTTTGATCACCATCCACATGCACATGATTACTAAAGGAATGCAAATCTGGAGAACTACCGGGAGCAACCAAAAGTACACTGCAAGGCCGTCTGGATTCATTGTGCCACTCCTGCATCTGTCGAGGGGGTCTCTGTCAAAAGACAGGGATGAATCATTTGTACAAAAGAATAATACCATCCGAGGGTTAGGGGCTGCAATTGAGGTACTACCTAGTTGCTGATAGGTGTTTTTACTCAGTTTGGATAAATAGTGTGCTATTTCAATTTGTTCACTACATTTGTTTTGAGAAAAAATTTTGTTTCCAAAACAAAAAAAACTAATTCACTGCAATTTAGCGCAGCAAAGCATTTGAATGGCTGACATGCCGCCTTGATGGTAATAATTTCTCTGTGTTGGTCTATCTCTTTAGTGGTTCAGATTATTGACCGGAAGGCCGATGGTGAACACACTTCCTGTTCCTATTTCACTTTCAGCCAGAATAGTACCATTGTGTTTTTTGATGATCATATAGGAGATATAGAGCCCCAGGCCGGTGCCTTCTACATCAGGTTTAGTGCTGAAAAAAGGTTCAAAAATATGCTCTAAATCTTCTGCTGTAATTCCTCTCCCACTGTCCTCTATAGCAGCCAGGACCTGATTGTCTTCATACCGAGTGGTAATTGTTATTTTATTCTTATTCCCATTCAATGAATCCAAGGCATTCATCAATATGTTAACCAAAACCTGATGTATCTGATCCTTTACGATTGGTATATGAGGTAGATTCTTCTGAGAATTAAATTGAATATCTACATTTCGATCTGCGATGTATTTGTTATATAACAACAAGATATCATCAATTATACGGTTGATGTCATACTCTGATTTTTCATCCGAACTTGGTTGAACAAAAGCCTGGAAATTCGTTATTAAATTTTGCATTTTCCGGCACTCATTCAGCCCTACGGTAATCAGTTCCTTTTTTGATTCATCTAAATCAGGAATATTTTGAATATCCATCAGCAACCAGTTAATACCCACCAGTGGATTTCCAAACTCATGCGCAACTGATGCGGAAAGCCGTCCGATAGAGTCCATTTTCTGGGTTTGCCATAATTGCTTTTGGATGCGATTTCTCTCCGTGAGATTTATTACGATACCACGTATTCCTCTGGCCTGACCCTGCTGGCCGATTGGCGCGGCATTTACCATGACTGGCAAGACGGTACCATCCTTTCGCCGTGCCTCGTATTCTGAAAAAATGTTCCGGCGTCCTTCTAGACGATTCTTGAAATTTTCAGAACTTTTCCGAAAATCTTCCTCTGTCAGTAAGTCGGTGAAGTGAATTTTATTATACAATTCCCCACGACTGTATTGGAACTCTTTGCATAATTGTAGATTCACGTAGGTAAAGGAGCCGTGAAGATCAAGTTCGAATACACCTTCTGGCAAAAGGTCACTAAGTTCTCTAAAGCGTTCCTCACTCGCTTTTAATGCCTCTTGGGTAGAAATGAGCGAATTGATGGTTTTTGATATGGTATCGAGCATACGGTTGACAAGATGAATCAGACCATGAAGTTCATCTTCCGAACCCAAAAGAGAAACCCGGGCAGAAAGGTCTTCTTTCTCTGCCTTTTTTAATACGGTTGAAATATCTCGAATCCTCGGTACAAAAAGGCGATGAATGTAGAAGGCTTCGATTAACGTAGTCAAAAATATTGCCAGAAGAGAACCGAGCAGGAAGAGCAGAATGATCGTTCTTTTTTCCTGGACGATTTTGGTGGCATCAATTTTGATGTATAGATACCCTAAAACTCTATCGTCAAAACGAATTTGAGATAGACTTGACCTGCAGTGATTGCCATCATTTGCTTTAAAATCTACTTGTTTATTAACGTCACCCTTATTGTTGATCTGCAGGTGTTCTTCTGGCGCCCAGAATTGTTCGATAGGCTTTCCGATCATTAGTTTGTCAGCAGCGTAAAAAATCTCGCCATTGTTCTTGGTGATCAGCGTTTCTAGAATTGTCTCCTGGACGAGTTCCTCAATTATCTGATAATTTCTGACAGAATCGTAGTTCAAAGCCCGCTGAGACATTAAGATTCCCGGCAGGGCAAGTTTCTCCTGAACTCTTTGATCTATTTCGCGATTGAAACTTGTGACATAATAAATTCCCATCAATGACAGCAAAGTGGTTTCTATCAGGAGAATGGATGCACAGATCTTAACGGGGATCTGGTTAAAGAATTTCTTCATCAAGAAGTATGGTAGGAATTTATATTAGCTTTTAAGCTCATTTGCTCCTGAACCTCTTCATTACATCATCGTAGTATTCTCGAGCAGTCTTCTTGCCAAGTAGGATTTGGGCGAGATTGGAACGCAGCTCATTGGGGGAAACCGGATTCTTATCACCAAAGATATAGGTAAGAGCACGATAGTAGCGCATTGGAAGATGACTGTATTTGTTGGTCATATCAAGGATGTAGCGGTTATAGACATCATCACCTTTTTCCGATGCAGGGAGCTGCAAATGGCCCTTAAGCCCCGTCGGGTTTTTTGTATATGTAACCCATTTTTCGGCAATTTTCGGTTCAGACCAAAGTTTGAGAAGGTTCATTGCGGCTTCTTTGTTGGGACTATTTTTCATAACAGCGAAAATGGGAATAAAGTCGCCGATCAACCCGTTGGAATATCTGATAACAGGTGGTTCCACCGGTAGAGCATTCGTATATTTCTCCGGGTAGGTCCCCAAAAAATGACTATGCATATAGCTGCCGGCAACAATAAACAATCCATCACCATCAAGGTAGTCCCGTATCCAATTATTGATTGTTAGGTCCAAATGATCCGGATTGATCATGGGCTGGTAGGTGGAGAGTTTTTCAAAAACAAGAAGCGTTTCCAGAAAGAGGCGTTCTTTGTCCGGATGAAATTTTTCTTCAATAGCGAAATACGGATCTTTGCAAAGGCTTTTAAACAGGTACTCGAACAAGATTTCAAGCCGGTTCCATGAACACAATTTGATAAACGGGATGGAGGTATTGTTTTTTTCGTTGTAGTCGGAGAGTTGCTCTGCATAAGAGAGAAAATCGTCAAGGGTCATATTTCGATCCTTGATAACTATTCCGGCTTGTTCAGCGACTTCTTGATTCTGCCACAAACAAGTAAAAAAACCTTCGATATAGGGTCCTACAAGGATACCGCCGGTTTGCCCTCTGTAGTATGGTGAGCTGAGAATCAACTCTTTGTGGCTTTGTCGAAACCACTGTAGATTGGAAATATCTACAAGGTGTTTCTCCCCCCAGTATGGATCATTCAGCAACTCTGCCACATGGGTATAAACTATGGTGTCTAAAAAGACGACATCTGCAGTGATATCGCCGGTATTTATCATTTCAGCTATTCTGTAGGCACTTTTCCATTTATAATTCTTACCTTCATTGGGCAGTGTCTTGGCAAATTCAATACGCAGATCAATATCGGGATAGAGAAAACGATACTCTTTGGCTGCTTCCATAACCAATTGTTCTCGCTTTTCCTCTCCCCTCCAGTGAGCAACCAGTTCAGTTCAGAGCCATGACCATCTGATGCAGCACTGGCCACCATCAAGACAAAAAGGATCAGATAGTAACGAATCATCATTATTTTACAGTTCCTTCAAATAGATCTACCTTGGATTACTCAGGTTCCAAAAGGTTCTCTGGTCTAGCTTATAATTAGAGGGTACCCTAGAATATTATGAATGTTTCCATAGTTATCGGTTTTTTCTCTGGTTGGCAAACCATATTGTCTTTTACGATGATAAAAGATTCCATCATTGAAGCCACTTCTAGATAAATTTGTTCTTGCTAATTATATTCCTGATTTGAGAAATTCGGGGTAATTTTCTCTAATGAGAGGAATCCTTTGGCATGGGTAGATTTTTAGGACAATTTGGAGTGCGAGGGTAATCAGAATTATCAGAAATAAACTTCACTGAGAAATTCTGACCACAACTAGAGAGTGCTCAGACAATCCTAAAAGAGTGGGCACTCGCCGATTATTTTAAAAAACTCAACAAATCCAGATACGTCTCCTGGCTGAAGGTAATCTTATTGACGCCTCCTTTTTGTGTCTCCCATTCTAGAAATAATTTCTTATATTGTTGATTTTTTTTTCAGAATTTTCAAAAAACAGCCGCGGCCACCCTGTGGTGGAGCGCTATCAGTCTGATTTGATAAGCAAAAAAGCATCCCGTTTTGGTTCACTGTTTGCATGAACCAGTTATAGGGACAAATTTTGTTAATCCTAGAACAAATAGAGAAGGGGCTGCATTGGTGGGATTTGGGAAACACTGATGAAGTTGGAATAGTATCACTAAAGGAGGACTCAGGCATAAAAACTAAAGAGTTTAGAGTTCATGACAACCGCCTACTCTTCAAATGCCCTTTCTGCGGCAAAAGAAGAAATTACACCCTTCTCAATGTCAGGAGAAGGACTATAAAATGTGATGATTGTCGGGAAATGACAAGGTGTGTGTTTAACCGCCGGCCAGAACTAAGAGAAGGGCAAAGTGGCATGTTAACGCTTAAAACCAGAGAAGGTAAAGAAATACAGGTCATGATGCGGGATATATCATCCAGGGGAATCGGATTTGATGTACTAAAGGGTAAAGATCTACGCTTAATCAGAAAGGGACATGTGATATCACTCAAATCCAACTGGAGTCCTGCAATGATCCCAAAATCTCGATTTAAAGTTCAGAATATCAATGGTTTTCGGGTTGGAGTTATGGTGAAAAGGTGATTGGGTCGAGCAAAGGAATAGATTTTTCACCTCAAAACAAAATGAATAGCGAAAAAATTATAGCTGATCAAAATATTGACGTACTTGGAATAGGTTATGTATACAACTATTTAGGCCGTGAAGGGTATATAGTATTTGAAGTCAATACAGACCCAAATCACTATTTTCAACTTTCAGCAAAGAAGGAAAACGATTTTATATTAGTGGCTGTAAGAACAGCTTATCATCCGACTTTTGGGACAATCGACAAAGCCATTCAGGAAAAACTGATTTTTGAATCTGAACGGCTCAA
>JBPCUV010000425.1:0-7670 GCA_051010975.1 Desulfocapsaceae bacterium | reverse complement strand
CGACGGCAACCTGTTTTCCGTTGTGGGCGGCATCGACCAGATACTGGATAATGCGGCTGTCGGCGCTGGTGCGATAAAGGGTCATCTTGATAACCAGCACCTTGGGGTCGGCACTCGCCTCCTTGAGGAAACGCTCTACCGAGGTGTCGAACGATTCGTATGGATGCTGGAGCAGGATGTTCTTCTGTTTCCGGAGGATGTGAAAGAAATTTGGTTCATCTATCAAGAGCTGCGGGTGATCGCAAGGTTGATGGGTGGGATAGTGAAGATCGGGCCTATCAATTTTCCAGATTTCCATCAAATCCCGTTTAGCGAGGATACCAGGTGCCTCGAAAACATCCTCCTGTTCATCTATACCCAGTTCAGCAGCCAGCATGCCTCGATGGTGAGGAGTCATGTTGGCGGCGGTCTGGAGCCGGACTATATCGGCGAATTTCCTGTCCCTCAGAGCCGATTCGATCATTGCCAGCAGGTCGTTGGCCTGCTCCTCCCGTCGATCGGTAATGGCGTTGCGGGTCACCCTGAAATATTCGTGAATGTGGATCGTCAAACCGGGAAAGATTTCCTGGAGGTTGTTGGCGATCAGATCCTCGAAGGTGATGTACAGATTCTTCCTGGCCACCGCGATGAAGCGGGGTACGCCAACTCCCAGCGGCACTTTGATTCGGTTGAGGAACTGGTGATCGGAATTAGGTTCGCTGGTGGCAACCAGAATATTCAGTGAGAGGTTCGAGATGAAAGGGAAAGGGTGGGCGGGATCAATTCCCTGGGGGGTGAGCAGCGGATAAATCTCCCGTTTGAAATAACCATCCATCTCCTTTTTTTGGGCGGCAGTCAATTCCTCGTAACGACAGAAGCGAATATGCTCCTTGAGCAGCAACTCTCGCAGAATTCCCTCTATTCTTCGCTGTTCGATCAGGATGTCCTGGGCGACCTTATAACAGGCATCTATTTGTTCCTGGGGAAGCATGCCGTCTACGGTGAGTTTTTTTACTCCGGCCCCGACCTGTTGTTTCAAACCGCCGATACGCTTCATGAAAAACTCGTCCAGATTGGAGCCGACCACGGCGACGAAAAAGACCCGTTCCAGCAGGGGGACCTGATCGTCGGTGGCTTCGTTGAGCACCCGCTGGTTGAAATAGAGCCAGGTCAATTCCCTGTTCAAATAGCTTTCGTGACTGTTCAGTTTGAAAGAGGTTGAAGAGGTCTTCTGTACTTGAGTAGTCATAATTTAAAAACTCTCTGAGATGAGGGGAGTGAAGTATTAAGCCTATCTGCTAATTGTATTAAGTGGCGCGAATATAATCAAGGGGATCGAATTTGGGGGGGATCAGCTGCTCGCCTTTTGGAGAGAAGCTTTACTGAGGGGTCTTGCTGTTCCGCTCGATCATGTCAAGAAGCTGCGCAGCATCGGGATGATCAGGTACGCTGCCTAGAATCGTACGGGCCAGTTGTTCAGCCCGGTCGATCATCCTGAAATTGAGATAAAGGTTGGCAAGTGTTGAAAAGTATTCACGGTTTTCAGGATCGACCTCCAGCGCCATAAGCAGGGCCCGTTCACCTTCCTCATATCGTTTCAGTTTGAGCAAAGCCAGGGCCTGATTGTAGCGCGGACGGGTATAGCCGGGCATACCGTCGGCAGCCAGGCCAAGCATTGCAGCGGCATCTTCATACTTCTCCAATTCGGCCAGCAGCAGGCCGAGCGAGTAACGCACTTCATGGAGCTGCGGGTTCTGTTGGATCACCTGGCGGAGTAGTTCTTCGGCTTCAGCGTTGTTGCCTTGCCGGTTGAGCGACATAGCCAAGTTAACCTTGGCTGGGTAGAATTGATCATCGATGGCGATGGCCTGCTCGAAATAGCCCCTTGCCTCATCTTCGTTACCAAGTGCGGCGGCCAGATTTCCCAGATTGTAACGCTGTGGAGCAAAATCAGCATTATAACGCATCGCCCGTCTATACTCTGCCAGCCCCGATTTCAAAGCCTCTCTGTCATCAGCTCGTATCCGGCTTTCCGGCAGGGCGGCCAGGGCAGCGGCGGCCTCGATCCTGACTGCCTTTACCGGGTCGTAAAGTTTCGGAGCTATGTGCTCCAGCGTGATTGAGGGATCCAGGTTCTGGAGTCCACGAATCGCCGTATAACGGATCAGGCTCTCTGTATCGTCAAGGCTGGAAATCAACAGATCGGTGGTCGCCGTGTCGGGATAGTTTCTCAGAAGGGATAGGGCGGTCGCCCTGACGATCACCGGTGACAGCTGGTCTTTGGCAAGCGAGCGTAAGCCCTCCCCGGCTTCAGGAGCGGCAGATCGGGCCGCTGCGATCACCTCACCGTAGTGCGGCTTTCGGTTTTTTCCATACCAGCGCTGGTAATTGTCGTTGACCCAGCTCAGCGGTTTGTCCCCATGGCACTCCGCGGTGCTGCAACTGTTGGGTGTCTCAATCTCCAGGCTGAGATCTGGACGAGGGATTCTCAAGCTGTGGTCTGGGCGATAGTCGACCCCCATGTAAATGCGCCCGGGCATGTGGCACTTGACGCAGAGATGTCCGTCGCTGGGCTTACCCTCGAATTCGCGTTTATGGAAATGGTGATCGTAGCTATCATATTCTTCGGCCCGGTGGCACTGCAGGCAGAGCTCGTTGCCGTCATTGTGCACCTGCAAACTGTGGATGTCATGGCAGTCGCTGCAGCGAACCCCATGGCGATACATCTTGGACTGGACAAAAGAGCCATAGACATACACCTCTTCGAGGATCTGCCCATCGGGATAATAGAGACCTTCTTCGAGCAGTGACGGCACCATGACATCGAGCACATCCCCGCCCAGATGGGGATTGTCGCCAACTTGAAACCGCCTGGAATGGCACGGGGCGCAGATGGCGATCTGTTCTTCGCTGGTAATGTCTGAGGTGGCAACGGCGAGCTCAGCATTTTCGACCTCAGTGCGGGCCAGAGGCGCTATCGCCGCCCAGGCGGCATGACGTGAGCCGGGGCCGTGGCAGGACTCGCAGCCCACATCGATTTCAAACCAGGTGGTCCGG
This sequence comes from Desulfocapsaceae bacterium, assembly GCA_051010975.1. Classification (GTDB taxonomy): domain Bacteria; phylum Desulfobacterota; class Desulfobulbia; order Desulfobulbales; family Desulfocapsaceae; genus JABDQA01. The sequence goes on along the minus strand of JBPCUV010000425.1, from coordinate 4,634 downwards.
TAGCTGCCGGAATCGAGGTCGTAGTTTTTGACCACGTTGGTGGAATGACACTCGGCACACATCCCATTCCAGGTCTGGCCACCCTTGGTCCAATGGAGCCAATCGTCAGTGCCTTTCACCTCGTATGGGGGGAGCCGATACCATTTGTTTTCCCGCGCGTCCCAACCGATGTTGAGAGACTGCAGGCGGCCTCCAGAAAATGGAATCAAATATTGCTGAAGCGGATACACACCGAAGACATGTGTGATTTCAAAAGTCTCCAGTGACCCCTCCGAGCCCTCAGTGGCGACCATGAATTTTCCGTCCTGCCTGAAAAAGCGGCTGGTCACCTGATTGTGTGGATCCGTGTAGTGAGTCTCGTTGAAATCACCAAGTACCGTCTTTTCGGTGGCAGTGTCCATGGCCAGATCGTGATGGGACTCTCGCCACTTCTCGTAAGAACTCTTGTGGCATTCGCCACAGCGAGGGCTGCCGATAAAATGCAGGTCGGGTTCTGATCCGGCACTGATGCTATAGTTGTCGCGCTGCAGATAAATCAGGGGTGAGATGAGAATGAGGACCAGGGCCGCCATGGCCGTCAGCTCAAGTGGTTTCGACCCGAAAGTTCTGTCCGTCGTTGCCTCGCTGCCATTTCCGGGATGGCTATTTTGCTGCTCAACTTCCTTCATCACACCCGGGTTGTCTGCGACGGGTCGAATGACTCCCGCCTTTGAGCTTTTGCGACATCGATCCTGATATGGCCGTTCTCGATACGAACCTGATAGTAATCGAGCGGTCGAATGGCCGGGGAAGTCAGAACCGCACCAGTACGGTCAAATGTTGAGCCATGACAGGGACAGACAAATTTTTCCTGCTTGTCATCCCAGGAAATGGCACAGCCGAGATGAGTACAGGTTCTGGACAGGGCAATGAAGCTGTCGTCTTCAAGTCGGGTAAGGAACAACATGCCTTCGGGAACTGCTTTGACGTCTCCCGGCATGAGGGATTCTGCCCGGCCCGCTTCAATCAACTTTGCACCCTGCTGCTTATTGTTTGTAGATTTACGAGATTTCAGAATTGAGGAACCGAGCCAGCCCAGCTCAATAAATGCCAGCAGGCCGATCAGAGCCCAGAGCCGGTTGAGCAGAGTTCGACGTTTGGGTTGCTCGGGATAATCCCGCCTCAGTTGGTCATCCTGTTCCATGGCTGTCATCCTTTTAGAAAGAGAAACCCAGTGCCATGCCTGGTCCCCGGAACCAGATGCCTATGATAGTGAGACCGCAAACAATGCCCAAACAGAGTAGTGCCACGGCCATGACCGACTCAGAAGAGGGGAATTTCCTCAGTCTCAGGAGCCGATAGCAGAGCCCGCATATAAGGATCAGGCAAAGCAGCGGCACCAAGCCGCGGCTCAGCCAGGGAGTGAGAAAATGTTCAGAGCCGCTTAACTTAAACACGAACTCGTCAATGATGACCCAGCCGGCTACACCAAGCAGCCCGGCCAAGAAAGAACCTGCCGCCGTCCATCTGCCTCGGTTCCCTCCACACCAGATCCCGGGCTCCAGAACTGCCTGCTTGATAAAAGGCAGCATGGCCAGCAGCAGGAGCATCAGCAGGGGAATGATGCAGATGGCAAAAACTGGATGAAGGTGAAGCAGCAGTTCCTGAAGGCCCATGAAATACCAGGCTGCTTTGGCTGGATTAGGGCTTTGGCCCGGGTTGGCGATATCGGCCAGCGGGGCATCGACCAGGGCTGAAAAGATAAATAGCAGGCCGCAGAGGCCAAAGCCGACCGCTGCCTCTCTTGAGATCAGAGTGGGTACTGTGGGAACCATTGGTACTTGTTCCCCCCTGTTTCGGGACCGCACCAGTCCGCCTGCTTTGCGAATCAGCCAGAAGTGATAGATCATCAGGATGACGATCAGGGGAGGAATCAAGCCCACATGAATGGCGAAGAAATTAGCCAGAGTAGCCGGCCCCACCTCGGCCGACCCCCGAAGGAGCTCGCTGAGTTGGACGCCTATAAGTGGTACGTAGGTCACCATGTTGATGAATATGGTAACCGCCCAGAAAGCCAGTTGGTCCCAGGGAAGCAGGTAACCGGAAAAATTGGCAAACAGCACGAGAAGAAGTAAAGTACACCCGATCAGCCAATTCAGTTTGCGGCCCTGGCCGAGCGCACCGGTAAGGTAGACCCTGAGCAGGTGCAGCAGGACCACGATGACAAGGAGATTTCCTGCCCAGTGGTGTACGTTTCTGATAAAGCCGGCCAGCGACGACCCGGCATACATATGGATGATCGACTGGTAGGCCGTGGCGCTGTCTGAAGAATAACTTAAGAGTTGCAGCATTCCAGTTACTGCCAGGACCAGAAAGAGGGTCGCCGCCATGCCGCCCAATCCGAAACTGAGGGTAAATCTAATCGTTTCCGCAGCCACCTTTCTCGGATGCAAATGAAAGATAAATCCGGATATGGGGGAGTGGTGTGGACGGATTTTTGTGCTCATCGATGATCAGGATGTATAGAGAATCAGCAAACAATCTCCAGATAAGAAGGATTCGATACCACCATAAACGACTCTTGCGGTCGATACAAGCAGCAAGCGGAGTGAACGCATTAGTAGATTGTGTTCTCAGCATAAAGCTGGCATTTTTCCTCTTGCTTTTTATATTTCAGGTTAGCATCGGCACAAAAAGGGCCGGACAGAAGTTTAATCAGGAGTTTGGCTCAGGCGAATGGAAAATGGGATGAAAGATTATTACATGATTCTCGGGGTGACATCTGAATCGGATGATGAGCAGATACGCAGTCAGTATCGGAAACTGGCGATGCAATACCATCCGGATCGCAACCCTGAAGACTCGCAGGCGGAAGAAAAATTCAAAGAAATCGCCGAAGCCTATGGCGTCTTGACCGATCCGCAAAAGCGATCACAATATGATGCTGCCAGGGCGGCCGGGGTGGACTGGCAGCATAACGCAGGCCAGGACGGATTTTCCTACAGCCAGGAAGACATTCTCCGTGATCTGTTTCGTGACCCACGTTTTCAGGCGATGTTCCAGGGGATGCTGCAGGAATTTCAGCGCAGCGGGTTCAGATCTTCGAGCCGGTTTATCCGGCAGAGTTTTTTTGGCGGCAAAGGATTGTTTATAGGTGGTCTCTTCATGCTCGGTTCCTTTGCTGGCCCGGCGTTGCTGAAATCGGCTGGTAAAGGGATTGGCAACGAGAGGTCCCAATCACTGCTCAAAGGTGTGGGCAAGACTTTAGGATCACTGCTGGGGAGTCAGAAACCGCAGTCTGAGCCTGTGCCGAAAACCCGGGAGGCTGCACCTGAAGATGTGACCTATCTGATGAGATTGACCCCGGAGGAGCTTCAACAGGGCAAAAGTGTGCGGGTGGTGAGCCAGGGACCGGAAGGTCAGGAGATGCTCAAGGTCAAAATTCCGCCTGGCAGTAAAACGGGCACCAAACTGAGGCTGCGCGGCAGGGGCAAGGTCGGCGACGGCGGTAGAGGTGATTTATATCTGAGTCTTGAACAGATCTGAGCAGACCACGATTCGAACTCTATTTATCCAGTTCCTTGAGCTGGTTCCGCTGCTCTCGGAACTGTACGATACGCTCCAGCAGCTGTTTCGACCGCCTTTTGAGCTTTTTCCGGGCCAGAAATTTAATTCGGCTCGACAACTGCAGAAACTCCTTGTTGTCGTAGGGTCCCTTCAAATCTATCGCGTAGGCGCGATAAGTGTTGTTTTCCATTCTCTTCAAAACGATGTTTTTTAGATTGATATCGAACAAAAACAGGTCGTTGGCGATAAGGTAATCACAGAGAGTGGCGGCCACCTCCAGGAGTTCATCTATATCGCAGGTTTCCTGATAGACGACGACATCCCAGATCGTTTTGGCGATATCACCATTGCCGTCGCGGATACAATCACAGACCAGGCCTGCGCCCCTGTTCGTCTCAGCAAGACCGTGGCAGTGGCTGATATGATCAAGTTCCGCATGACTCTGTCTGATCTTCTGGTAGCTCAGCAATTCCTTGCGATTGGCCTCTTCTCCTCCCACCCGGTCCGGGAGCCCCACTTTAATGATCAGTTTCTCATTCTGCGGATGCAGGTAGCAGGCCCGCAGGGTTCCGCTGCCAATCAAAGAACTGTCATCGAGCACGATCATAGATGAAGAGGTGTCTCTCATATCCGGAGTGAACGCTAAAATCCTGTCCCGGTCAGGAGATCTAAAGGGTTTTTAAAGAACTCGATCCACGGTCATTAACGGTAGTAATGGCAGTACTATAACAGGAAAAGCTGACTATGGCTGAAAAAACAAGGCGCCACAAACGACACTTTCAGGCAGAAATTGATGGTCCGCTGACGTGTCGATCCAGCTCATCTGACCGACTGAATCAATTTTACTGCCTAAACGAAAATAATCTATTCGTGGTGTCGACAGAACTTGAAAAGGAAGTTGTTCTGGAACAGGTGCTGTGTTATAAAAAGCAATTCGCTGGAAGTATTACAGCAGGAGGAGGGATGGGGCGGATTTACAGTCCGGGATCATCCGAAAACCCAGGTAGTTCGGCAATGCATAGCAGGAGTGAGTGAACACGGACTATCTGCATATCATGAGTGGTCACGAGGTCGTAAACCAGTCCTCT
>JBPCUV010000424.1:0-4139 GCA_051010975.1 Desulfocapsaceae bacterium | reverse complement strand
CAGTGGAAATCAATCCAACCTCCCCGACTGGGGCAATCGTTTCTCAGCAGTTCCCCACCGCCGGTGCCCCACAGCCTGCAGCTACGGGAGAATTGTGTTGCCTGCCACACCGGGCCTGGTGCCGTGGTCGAAATCAGGATTTCCCATGCCTCCAGAGGAGACTGCCGTCAGTGTCATGCAACGGTTGTGCAATCGGCTCCGTTGAGTGAGTTCGAAAGAAAATAACCCCCGGGTTGATCATGACAAAACGAAACTATAGCTGCTTTTTCCTGCTGCTCTTTATTGGTTTGAATTACGTCCCCGGGGTGGCAAGCGAAAAATCGGTTGTCGATGAGATCAAGAATGCCGAAGACAAATTCGACAACCGCTCCGTTCCGCTGGTCAAACAGGTAGTTGACGAGGCAGTTCTGGCCAAAGAGGAATACCAGGGCGGTTCATTCCGGGTTCTAGCCAGAAAAACCAAGATTGAACGCTACAAATGCAGCAGCTGCCATACGGACAAGCCGGTCACCGCCCAGCAGGGAGCCCAGCTGACCCATGGCAATATCATCCTCGAACATGGTAGCGAAGATCAGGGGCTGATCTGCATCGACTGTCACCACCCGCAGGAGCGGGATTACCTGGAAGACAAAAAAGGCAGGAAGATCGATTTCGACCACAGTTACCAGCTCTGCGGCCAATGCCATTTTCGCCAGAAGCGCGACTGGCTGGGCGGCGCTCATGGAAAACGGGTGGCCAACTGGGCAGGCGAGCGCACGATATACAATTGCACCACCTGTCACGATCCACATTCTCCACGGTTTAAAAAGAGATTTCCGGCAACCTATTCGGTGGAACTGGACTGATTGAGGAAACCATGAGTTCAAAAAAAATTAAAAACGAGGAAATCCGAGCCTCCTCTCTGCTAGAGAAAAAGAGCACGCGAAGAAATTTTCTCAAGGGGCTCTCGATTGCAGCTGCCGCCGGAAGTGCCGCTCTCACCACCGGCTGTATTCCAGCAGCGGAAGCCGCCACCTCAGAGGAGTTGAAGCTGCGTTGGCAGGAATTCTTTAAAAAGAATTACCGGCTGATGACCCAGGAACAAAAAGACGCAACCGTGGCCCGGCTCGAGCGGCTTACCAAGCTAAATGATGGCCTGGACGTGCAGATGGGCAGCTATCCTCCGTTGGACGGCGTGCTCTACGGCTACGCTTTCAATATCACTCGCTGCGAAGGATTCATGGAGTGCGTCACTGCCTGCGTGACGGAAAACAATCTGGACCGTAAAACCAACACCCAGTACATCCGGATATTCGAGATGGAACCGGGGCAACTCGACCCCAGCACCGGCGACGGTCAATACTATCACGAGGTACCGGTGGATAACAAGTTCTACATGGGTACCCAGTGTTTCCATTGTGAGAAAGCGCCCTGCACTAAGGCCTGTCCCACCAAGGCGACCTGGAAAGAACCCGACGGCATCGTTGTAGTTGATTATGACTGGTGCATCGGCTGCCGCTATTGCCAGGCAGCCTGTCCTTACTACGGCCGCCGCTTTAACTGGGGGAAGCCGGTGATCCCGAAAGAGGAGGTCACCCAGAGACAGCATTACCTCGGCAACCGGATACGCCCCAAGGGAAAAATGGAGAAATGTACCTTCTGTATCCAGCGAACCCGCAAAGGCAGACTACCCGCCTGTGTGGAGGCCTGCCCGACCGGAGCCAGGGTGTTTGGCAATCTGCTAGATCCCGAAAGCGAGATACGTTACGTCCTGAAAGACAAGAAAGTCTTCAGGATGAAGGAAGAACTCGGGACTGACCCCAAATTCTGGTATTTCATTGATTGACAGGTGATATCCATGCGCGCCCTTCACGAGAGAAATCTGAGAACCTTCCTGACCGATGTCATCCGCTGGAACCTTCGCGGCAGCCTGGGAGTTCAGCTCTTCCGGCTCGTCCTGGTCGGTTTCATGGGGTTTGGTATATACGCCTATTCGTTTCAGGCCCGCTACGGCTTGTCCGTGACCGGAATGGACGATATCGTCAGCTGGGGGTTCTATATCTCTAACTTCACATTTCTGGTCGGTGTAGCGGCAGCCGCGGTGATGCTTATTCTGCCCGCCTATGTTTTTCATGATCCTGATTTTCACCGGGTGGTCATCATCGGTGAGGGGGTCGCGGTTGGCGCACTGGTCATGTGCCTGACTTTTATTCTTGTCGATCTCGGCGGCCCACTGCAGGCCTGGCACCTCATACCCGTTATCGGTATCTTCAACTTTCCGTCCTCAATCCTGGCCTGGGATGTTCTGGTACTCAATGGTTATCTGCTGCTCAATGGACTGATCCCAGCCTATATTCTCTACAGCCATTACAAGGGGCGACCTGCTGATGAAAGAAAATACCGGCCTTTTGTATTCCTCTCGATTTTCTGGGCATTTTCGATTCACATGGTAACGGCATTCCTGTACCAGGGGCTGCCGGCTCGGCCATTCTGGAATAACCCGCTGATGGGCCCGCGCTTCCTGGCCTCAGCCTTTGCCGCAGGACCGGCACTGATAACGCTCATCCTGGCCATAATCCATACCTCAACCACCTACAAGATCGACAGGAGCGTCTTCAACAAGCTCAGGTTGATTATCGTCATCTCGGCGATCATCAATCTGATCATGCTGTTCTCGGAGGTTTTCAAGGAATTCTATTTTCCCACCCACCACTCAAGCTCTGCGATCTACCTGTGGTTCGGCATGGACGGCCACAACTCACTCGTTCCCTGGATTTGGACTTCAGTTTGCGTCAATCTGCTGGCCACCCTGGTACTGGCCTTCAACCCTGGCAAGAACAACCCCAAAGTCCTGCTGCCAGCCTGTCTGTTTTTATTTGTTGCCATTTGGATGGAAAAGGGGATCGGTCTTATCGTACCGGGCCTCATCCCCAGTCCGCTCGGAGAAGTGGTTGACTACCTGCCCACCTGGGTGGAGTTTAGCGTGACCTTAGGAATTTTCGCGCTTGGTATTACCATCGTCACCTGGCTGATCCGAGCTGCCTTGATTATCGAGCAGGATTATGGTGGTGTGTAAATTCAAACTGTTTTTTGTTGGTGTATAGAATGTAACAAAGTTTTCCTGTTAAACGATTAAGCAAGATACACCTTACACCTGTGAATCCATATTCCATCCAGACCCGGGTCGAGGAAAGATTATTTCTTATAATTTATAAATCGGGACAAATGCGCCTGACAAAAAGATTCCACTGGCAAGGTTAATAGAAACAAAATTAAGCCCAAATAACCTTATCCCTGTATCTCTTCAGAATCGTCCCCCTGTTTGGCAAACTCCCTTTATTAGACGGGTGAAACCCAACCTTCACAGGAAGTCTTCAACCTTGAACTGTGTAGTTATTACCCAGTAACAATGGGAATCGGGTACTAATTGATCAGGCTTTTCAGAACAGATTTTACGGACAATTGATTTGACTTTACAGATAGTCACAATATTTCAGTGATATATCAAAAACTGCAAGAGTTACTACTTTGTGGTGTATTTTTGCATCCTGAAAGGTATTAGGTTTTACTCAAATACAACCGCAAAAGGAGAATTATTGATGCTAGATTTTAACGTTCAAGGCTGGGGAAACGCTTTCTGTGGATTCGGCCCGTCTTTCGGGAATGGACCAGGGTTTATAGGTTGGATATTCCCGATACTGTTCTGGTTGCTGATTGCCTATCTCATAGTAAGCATCATCAAATCTCTTTTCTCATGGAAGCGTGAAAAGACAGATGATGCAGCCTTAGATATTTTAAGAGCAAAGTTTGCGGCAGGAGAAATTAACGACCAAGAATATTCCGCTAGAAAAGCAGTTCTCAACTCAAAGTAAAAAATCTCGGTTTTGATGGTTATGCGGATATCCATACCTGTCAAAGCCGATTATGCTCCTTTCCGTGGTGTAAGGATTCATTTTCTCTGCTGATTTTAGGAACTCATCGTTGATTTTAATATTGCCACATCATAGGTGAGGGTTTTTAACTTTCCCCTCGACTGAAGGTGTTTCCTCATATGTCTGTTTATATTCAGTTTAATCGAGTGACACGCTCCACGAGATAGTTATTTTGCCTTGCTATATGCACCAAGTATAATTTTCCAATCAGAAGACCAAAGAAACACA
>JBPCUV010000423.1:0-2629 GCA_051010975.1 Desulfocapsaceae bacterium | reverse complement strand
CGAACCTGCAGATAGCTCTTGCCGGCGATCATCTCCTGGTTCTCGGGATCATCCAGGTGACCGAGCAGCACTTTGTCGGCCAGGGTCAGGGGGCGGCCGAGTTTTCGGCGGACAACCTCCAGGTTTCGGTGCATGGTTTTGTATACGTTAGCTACGAATTCAGGTGTCGATTCAAGGCTTGGCATCAATTTTTCCTCCAGGCTGAGAAAGAGATTTTAAAAGATTCCATTAACTAGTAAGATCGGATGTGTTGCTTTTCAAACATTTTCTTGGATCGTGTTCGATGCATTTGTCTAAGCTAAAAATTCGGTGTGTGGCTCTTGTTGTCCTGAAGCGAATGACAGGCCAGATCCTGTTGTTGGCCATTGTGGGTTTACTTGTTTTATCCGGTTGTGCAAAGTTGCCTGACAATTCCGGCCGCTCCACTTCTTTTGCAATCAAGCCCGACGAAACCTCGAGAATCCACCGGGAAGCTACCGAACTTCTGGGGTCGGATCCTGATGAGAATGGTTACCTGCTACTGGGAGACGGCCTCGATGCCTTTGTCGCGCGCGCGGTGCTGGCCAATCTTGCTGACCAGAGCATCGATGCCCAGTACTATCTGCTACACGATGATACAGTTGGCCGACTGTTCGTCGATCAGTTGCTCAAAGCGGCCGATCGGGGTGTGCGGGTAAGGCTGTTGGTTGATGATATGGACATGGAGGGGCGCGACCTTGGCAGTGCTATGCTTGACGCCCACCCTAACATTGAAGTTCGTCTTTTCAATCCTCTTGGTCGAAACACCGGACGATTATTCCAGTTCGTCTCAGGGTTCGGCACGCTGACCCGCCGGTCACACAATAAATCCTTCACCATCGATTCCATGGCCACCATTGTTGGCGGCAGAAATATCGGCAATGAATATTTCGTGGCCGAATCGGACACGGCCTTTCTCGATCTTGATGTGCTGGCGGTAGGCCCGGCGGCACAGCTGGTGGCCGGTTCCTTTGATCTCTATTGGAATCATGAGCTCAGCTATCCCATTTCGATGCTCGTCGAGACCCCGCCGACACCGCTGCAGGTGAAGGAGAAGACGGCAGTCTTTAAAGAATATATCGAGCAGCAGAAGGATACAGTCTACTACAAGGAATTGACCGAGTCCAACCTGGCCAGGTCGCTGAAGGGATATAGAGTCGAGTTGGTCAAGGGCAAGGGCAAAGGGGAGGTGGTCTGGGATCATCCAGACAAATTGTTGAGCTACGAGGAAGGGGCGGGTAAGATGATTTCCGACCTGAAGCCCTATCTGGAAGGTACCAAAAAGGAACTGCTGATCCTCTCACCCTATTTTATACCTGGCAGTGGAGGCCTCGATGCTTTCAGAAAACTCAGGGATAGGGGGGTGCGGGTGGTGGTGTTTACCAACTCGCTCTCATCTACCGACGTTTCAGTGGTCCATGCCGGTTACGCCAAATATCGTCATGAATTGTTGAAGATGGGAGTCGAGCTATATGAGCTCAACCGCGACTTCAGTGGAGAAGAGAGCAACAAACGCTGGAAATTTTATCAGTCGAAAGCCAGTCTGCATGCGAAATGTTTTGTGATCGACCGGTCCATAGCCTTTATAGGCTCTTTGAACCTGGATCCGCGCTCGGTCATCCAGAATACTGAAGTAGGTATGATCATCGAATCCGATGTGATTGCCGGAAGATTAGCTTCGTTCCTTGATGACGAGATTGGCACGCTTGCCTTCAAGCTGGAATTGAAACCTGGCTATGATGGCACCAGCTTTATCGTCTGGCACGGTCTGGTTGAAGGTCAGCAGCGCACCTTCAAGGCGGAGCCTTATACAGGCTTCTGGCAGCGCTTCATGGTCGGCATGATGCGGCTACTGCCCATCGAGTCGCAGATATAAGTGCCGGCCGATCTTACCTAAGCCGTACTGCATCCCCTTGTTTTCAGATAACTCATGACGCGACAGATACTGATAACCCTTCTGTTATCAGTGTTCATAGCCCTTCTTGGCATCGGTATCATCATTCCGGTGATGCCCGTGTTTGCTACCGAACTGGGAGCCAACGGACTGGCCCTGGGAATGATCATTGCCGCATTCTCGGTGAGCAGGGGGCTTCTTCAGCCGGTTGTCGGCAATCTCTCAGATCGCTGGGGACGCAAAGGATTCCTGGTGACCGGACTATTCGTCTACGGACTTGTCGGGCTGCTCATTCCCCAGGCGGGCAGTATCCTTAATCTTCTTTTGATCCGTGCCTTCCAGGGGGTGGGGTCGGCCATGATCGTACCCATCGGTATGGCCTATATGTCGGTTCTTGCACCACCCGGGCAGGAAGGCAGGTACCAGAGCTATCTTAATATCGCCATTTTCTGCGGCATCGGCTGCGGGCCGGTCATTGGCGGCATCGTCTCGGATCTGCTTGGCTTTAAATCGGTCTTTTATGTGATGGCAGCGTTGAGCTTCGGGGCCTTTATTCTGGTACTGAAAAACATGCCGGCGCAGCAGGCCCCGGTACAAGGATCTACCACCGGTTTGCTGAAGAGTATTAAGATGATGATGCAGAGTCGGCTGACGGTGGGCATCCTCCTGGCCCGCCTGGTGACCATGGTCATAATGGTGCCCTCGATGGCGTTTTTG
>JBPCUV010000422.1:0-8732 GCA_051010975.1 Desulfocapsaceae bacterium | reverse complement strand
TTAAGCAGACTTTGACCGGCCCAGACACCAAAAATAAACATCCACAGGAAAATGCAGAAGCAGACAATACCAATCGAACCGATACCACTACGGGTTAATTCAAACTTTATCTTGGTCTTCCGACGTTTTTTCCGGGTTGCCATCTCACATCTTTTCCGGTGCGCTCAGCCCCACTAATTTCAGACCGTTTCCAAACACAGTTCGCAATCCACTCATCAGACACAACCGGCTTCTGCTAAGCGCGGTATCGTCTGAGATAACCTTGTGCTTGTTATAATAGCTGTGGAACAGGCCGGCAAGTTCCATCAAATAAAAAATAACCCGATAGGGTTCAAGCTCAACGGCACAGCTTTCGACAAGGGTCGGAAACGCTCCCATCTGTTTGAGAAGCCCTATTTCTTCCGGTTCCACCAAAAGAGAAAGATCAGCATCTGCGGTTGTCGGTACCGCCACTCCTTTATCGACGGCCTGACGCAGAATAGAACAGACCCGGGCATAGGCATACTGAACATAATAGACTGGATTTTCCTGACTTTCCTTGGTGGCCAGATCGAGATCGAATTCGAGTTGACTGTCTGGTTTACGCATCATGAAAAAGAAACGGGCTGCATCGACTCCCACCTCGTCAAGCAACTCGTCCACGGTAATAAAATTGGCTTTGCGGGTGGACATTTTCACTTGTTTACCATCCCGCATCAGGGTTACGAATTGGTGCAAAATCACGGTAATTTTCGATGAATCGTAGCCCAGCGCTTCGACCCCCGCCTTCACATCAGGTACCGTAGCGATATGATCTGAACCAAAAATATCCACCAGCCAATCGAACTGGCGCCGAAATTTCTCCCGGTGATAGGCGATGTCCGGCAACCGGTAGGTCGGCTCACCGCTGCTCTTGATGATGACCCTGTCTTTTTCCTGACCGAGTTCTGTGGTCTTGAACCAGGTGGCTCCATCCTTTTCGTACACCAGCCCTTTATCGGCAAGCTCTTTGACCACCGAATCGACATGTCCGTTTTCATAGAGCGACTGTTCGTTGTAGTAATTATCGAAGATGATACCCATCCGGGCAAGGGTGGATGAGATATCTTCGAAAATCGTCTGTTCGGCCGCCTGCTTGAACGGATCAACAGAATCACAGTCGACCAGTGACTGGCCATGATTTTCTATAAGTTTTCTGGCGATATCATAGATATATTCTCCCTGATATCCGTCTTCTGGAAACTCATTCTCCCGGCCCAGTAACTCCAGGTAGCGCGCCCGGGCAGATTCTCCGAGGACCCGCATCTGCCGGCCGGCATCGTTATAATAATATTCCCGGTAGACTTCGTGACCCGTAGCTTCAAGAAGCCGGGAGATACCATCTCCTAAAATAGCCTGGCGACCATGACCGATAGACAGTGGCCCTGTGGGATTGGCGCTGACGAACTCGACCATGACCTTCCTGTTGTCGCCGATCTTCGACTTGCCATATGATACCTGCTGGTCCTCGATCTCTTTAAGCAGCTGCTGCCACACCGATTCTTGTATGGTCACATTGACAAAACCGGGTCCGGCTATCTCGACTCTTTCGATAAGCTCCTGTTCATCTTTGAGTCGCTCTGCTACCAAGGCGGCAATTTCACGAGGATTTTTCTTTTCGATGCCAGCCAGCACCAAGGCTATATTGGTAGAGAAATCACCCTGGTTGTCATGTTTGGGCACTTCCACCGTATATTTATCTGCAGCAGTTTCTGACCACTGTCTTTCACGCACACCTGCGCGAAAGCAATCGTCTACGATCTTCTTCAAACGAGTTCGAATCATATCAAAAAATCTCTGTGGTTATTGTTGCCGAGCGCACACAATACTTCATAACTGATGGTATCGCTCCAACCGCCAATCTCATCGGCGTCTATGGACTCATCCCCCTGGCTGCCCAGCAGCACAACTTCGTCACCTACCGCAACGTTTTCGATAGCGCTGATATCAGCCATGCACATATTCATGCAGATCCTCCCTCTTATCGGTGCCCGTCGCCCCTGGATCAATACTTCAGCTCGATTTGACAGGGATCTGAAATAGCCGTCACTGTAGCCAATCGGGAGCACTGCCAGTCTCGTTTCCTGCTTGGCTATGTAGGTATGGCCATAGCTTATACCGTCGCCGGCAGCTACCGTATTGATCTGAATAATTCGGGTGGCGCATTTCATAGCCGGCTTCAGCCCCTGATCGGAAACATCTGCCCGCCCCCTACGACCGTCGGGATAATACCCGTAAAGGGAAATACCAATCCTTACCATGTCACCATGAAAATCAGGCTGATATAACAGACCTCCCGAATTGCAAATAGATCGTATCAGCGGCTGATTAAAAGAGTGATGACGATCGATTTTGTAGAAAGTGTCCGCCACCAGTTCAGAATTTCCAGATTGGCGATCATCACTGCAGGGAAAATGGCTCATGATTCCTCTGGGTACGATGGAAAGGGCCCGGCATCTCTCAAAAACCTGATCAGCATCTGCAGGCGAAAAACCGAGCCGGCTCATCCCGCAATCGAATTTAAGATACACATTGAGATACGTGCCTTTCTTCTTTTGCACCTCAGAAATCCTGATAAGATCATCAACAGTAAAGACCACCGGGGTCAAATTGTGGGTAAAGAAATAGTCGACCTCAAGCGGCTCAAATCCCAAAAAAATGAAAATTTCGCCGCGGCATCCAGAGTCACGAAGCGCCACCCCCTCAGACAATTCTGCCACACCAAAACAGGAGCAGCCGTTGTCGCCCAACAAACTAGCAACCTCAACCATGGAGTGACCATATGCGTCACTCTTGACCATCGCCATCAGGCTAGCTCCGGACTCAATTTTACTGAGCAGGTGACGGTAATTATGGGCCAGGGCAGCAGAATCTACTATTACTTTGTTAAAAGAAGTCATGGTCGTGTCATTATCTGTTCCAGTATGCCCATTGCTTCCATCCGTAGCGACTCGAATAGAGCAATGACCAGCCTATTGCCGTACAGACCGTGCCTATCACTGCTGTCGGGACCGGACTCATCCTGATGATGACGCCAAGCAGCATCATAGCCACCACCAGCAGCCAGGTCCTCCAAGAATATACCGCACCAATACAGGTATTGTCGCCGAATTGCCTGATCCTCTCCACCCCTTTCACTGCCGATTTGTTCAGTACCAGATAAGATTTCAAACTGCCGATAATTATACCTACAATCGTAAGAGACAGGATATTGTCCTGGGCGAGATAGCTAATTCCCCGATAGAGGAGCAACAGACCAATGACCGTCCACAGCGTCGAGGCACAGAACAGATGTGTCCTCGGTGAAACACCCGGTTTAAATCTGGTTGACCAGTGGGACATGTATTGCCCCCAGCATAAAAAAGATAAGCCCATCACCCAGAGAGGGTGATGGGCTTAGGAACAAAATCTTCTTGAGATCAGATTACATCTCAGTAACGGTGATGGCGCCTTCGGGGCAGACTTCAACACAGGTTTCGCAGCCGAGACACTCGTCAGCTTCAACCGGATCAGCTTTTCCGTCTACCATTTCAAATACTTGCGCAGGACATGCTGCTACACATTCTTCATCACCAGTACACTTATCTTTGTCTACGACAACTTCAAACATTACACACCTCCATAAAGGAATTAAATAAACTAAACATTACAAATGCTTAGCGTGACTCAAAATCAAACCTCAAAGACCTCTGTTTTGTGTAAATATCCAATTAATGTACGGCTATATTTTTGTCAAGAAAAATCACCATACCACAACGTGTCATTTTAAAGTAATTTTATTTGACCTAGCGCCAATCCGGGAAGTTGTTTTAAAAGGTTCATATTTCCAGGAGTATAGGTTTGGCCGCTAAAGGGTAAGAGGAAAAACGGTCTCAGCTGACTGCCATTGCGCATCCGCTATTTATCATTACTTTCTAGATCCAAATAAACCTCTATCAGACAAAAATTTCTCACGGGGATCATATGGCAAAGAAAAAAGATAAGAAAAAAAACAAGCAGGAGCTGGAGCTTGAAATGCGCGAACGGGCCATGGTCGAGGGCATTCTAGAAGGCAGTCCGGATGGTGTGGGCGTTGTTATCATCAGGCTTGACTGCGGGTGCAGGAAGATGGCTGCAGTTACAAAAGATGGAGAACCAGCATCCAAAGTCATTATGTACCGTGATCATGCCGAATCAGTCTGTGACAAATGCAAAGATGACCAGGGTGCCTTCATCCGGGTTGTCAGCCAATTTATTCATTGGCAGGAGCCAGCACCGGATCCGGACCAACAGAAGGAGATATCATTGAAAGTTCTCGGCACAGCGGAGACAACCACCCATTAACAGCCGGAACCGCGATCTCTTTTATACTGTAAGGATTTTCGAGTGAAATAGTGAGCCCATTCAGGAGAACCTTCGGCGTGCAGATGAGTATAGAGGGCAAGGACATTGCCGGAAACCAGACCGTCATAGCCATGCAGGAAACCGGTTCCCCTGTCCATTTTCAAGGTCAGGTCTTGCCGCTCCCCATGCCACTCCACCACAGTAGAGTACCTGAATTCATGCCCTCTGGTGGTGAACCCTGCAGGGTAGAACGGATTGTCTCGCTCCGCGGTGAAGATTGAGTAACCGTGGGCCTGTGGTTTGTTGGACATACCGAAGACCACATCAAAAACGCCTACCAGCGGGTAGCGGCACTCGTCGATGATAATTTCCCTGCCAAGATATATCAAGCCGCCACATTCCGCATAGATTGGCAGCCCGGAATCTGCGGCAGCTTTCACCGAATGACGGAAACTACCATTTTCGGCCAGCCTTGCGGCACTGGTTTCTGGAAATCCCCCTCCGATATAAAGGCCGTCGAGCTCCGGCAGTCTCTCGTCCTCCAGTGCATTGATCGAGACCAGTTCAGCTCCGTGTTGCTGAAGAGCCTCGAGGTTTTCAGGATAATAAAACTGAAAGGCCGTATCCTGGATAACCCCTATTTTTATTCCCGAGGACAGGTTATCAGAACTGATTTCTGATGCTTTAGAAGCTGGTGATGCGGGGACCGTACTCATAACCGCCTCGACACCGTCTAGATCAATGTGTTCGTTCACCAGCCCTGCCAGCATATCGAGGGCCTCGCCTGTGCCGTCATATTCCTGGTACGGAATCATTCCCAGATGGCGCATTGGAAATATGTCTGTTTTCAGGCGTGGCACCGCCCCCAGCACCTTTACATCTGTATAATAATGGATTGCCTCGGTAATGATTTTCTGCTGTCTGCCGGTGGCCACCTGGTTGAGGACAACCCCTGCCAGCTTAAGGTCCGGTTCGAAAGCGATACAACCTTGAACCAGAGCGGCAACCGTTCTGGTCATTTTGGTGCAGTTTATGACCAGCAGTACCGGCAAATCGAGCTGCAGGGCCAATTCAGCGGTAGAGTAGCCGCCTCGGGCAGTTACACCGTCAAACAGCCCCCGGTTGCCTTCGACAATGGCCAGATCAGCTCCGGCTGCCCGGGTGCAAAATGATCTTCTGACTGCCTCTGCTGAAAAGAGATAGGGATCGAGGTTATAACAGGGCCGGCCGGCACCGCTCTGCAGCCAGCCAGCATCGATATAGTCAGGACCTTTCTTGAATGGAGCCACAGTACGGCCTGCTTTGACCCAGGCTGCCGTGAGGCCCACTGAGATGACACTCTTTCCCGATCCTCCAGACAAACCGGCGACAACGATCGCTCTGGCCGTTGATTTACTCATCGTAATGTTTCTCTTTTCCGTAGTGGGCCCAGGCGGCTCTGTACAGATCATTCAATTCTTCCTCGAGCCTGGTCCGGTATTGTTCGATTTCATGGCGATCAATTCCCGCCGGAATTAACATGGGCTTGCCATAAAAGAAATCTATACGTGAAAACGGCTTTGGAATGCAGGTATGATCCCAGGAGTTAAAAGTAAAGGCCTTCGAAGCTGACCAGGCAATGGGCAGAATAGGCGAACCCGACCTCGACGCCAGCAGAATCGAACCGGCCTGCAGCACCAGAGGCGGTCCCTGGGAACCATCGGCGACCATGCCGACGTTACCGCCTTTGTCCAGATAGGCAAGCAACTCTTTCAAGGCCAGGAGCCCCCTTCTGTTACTTGAACCTCGTACCGTATCAAAGTTGAGACAGCGCGCCAGCCTGGCAATGTACTCCCCGTCTTCGCTGGCGCTAACCAGTACCGCCGCCCGATCCTTTCTCAAGTGATAAAACACATATACCAGAGAGTAGTGCCAGAATACCGCCATTAAACTGTTGCCTTTATCAACCTGCTGCCGGTTCTCCAGACCGTGCTCTTTTATCCTGCAGGTCGCGAACCAGAGCCGCAACAGCACGGATATGAGAAAAGGCAGAACAGTAACCGAAGTCCTGTATATGAAATTTTTTTTCACCCGATTTCAATCTCCAGCTTTCTCAAAGCCTTGATCTTATCTCTTAAAACGGCGGCTTCCTCGAAGGCCAGCTCAGAGGCAGCTCTGTTCATGTCTGTCTCAAGTTTTCCTATCTCTTTTTCCAACTCTGATATTGAGCCGTAAAAAACTTTCTCTTCTTCGCTGGATTGAGTTGTTGTGCTTGGATCGTCAAATTCATATCCGGCCTCTTTAAGGTACTGATGAATAGTATCCTTTACCGGAGAAATTATTGTTGTCGGCGTAATATCATGCTCCAGATTATAGTTGTGCTGCATCTCCCGTCTTCGGTTGGTTTCGTCTATGGTACGCTGCATTGAGCGGGTGATTTCGTCAGCATACATTATCACCATCCCTGCAGAGTTGCGAGCCGCCCTGCCGCAGGTTTGTATCAGAGACCTCTCCGATCTCAAAAAACCTTCTTTGTCGGCATCCAGCACGGCAACCAGGGAGACTTCAGGAATATCTAGTCCCTCTCTCAGCAGGTTGATCCCGATCAGCACGTTATACTCCCCGTTTCTTAAATCCCGTACCAACTCCACCCGCTCAAGAGTTTTTATATCGGAGTGCAGATAGCGAACCCTGACGCCAAGTTTTTCGTAATAGTCGGTAAGATCCTCGGCCATCCGCTTGGTCAGGGTAGTTACCAGAACCGCTTCACACCGCTCGCTTCTCAATCTTATTTCATGAAGCAGATCATCCACCTGGCTAGCCGCCGGTCTTACCTCAATTTTAGGATCAACCAGGCCGGTAGGACGAATTACCTGCTCAACGATGTTTTCCTCAGCCTGTTCAATTTCGTAAGGCCCAGGTGTGGCCGATACATAGACGATCTGATTTACCCTCTTTTCGAACTCTTCAAATCTAAGGGGCCGATTATCCAGAGCCGACGGTAAGCGGAAGCCAAATTCGACCAGTGTCTGTTTACGTGAACGGTCGCCGTTATACATGCCGTTGAGCTGGGGAACTCCGATATGGCTCTCATCAATGAACAGCAGATAATCTTCGGGAAAATAATCCAGCAGGTTGGGCGGCGGCATCCCTTCTGGTTTTCCGGTAAGGTGACGGGAGTAGTTCTCTATACCGTTGCAGTAACCTAGTTCCTGCATCATTTCCAGGTCGAACATGGTCCGCTGCTCGAGCCGCTGCCTCTCTACCAGTCTGTTTTCCTTTTCCAGAAGATCGAGACGCGCTTTCAGTTCATCCTTGATAGTACGCAGAGCAATCTGCATCCGGTCCTTTGAGGTCACGAAATGTGACCCGGGAAAAACTGTGTATTCTTCCAATTTTGCAATCACTACTCCCCGCAATGAGTCGATCAGGGTGATCGCTTCGATGGTATCACCGAAATATTCGACCCTGACAGCCCGCTCCTCCTCGTGGGCAGGGAAAATATCGATCACATCGCCTCTGACTCTGAAAGTAGAACGATGAAATGAGAAATCATTGCGCTCGTACTGCATGAATACCAGGCGACGCTGAATCTCTTCGGGCGCCACCTCTTCTCCGCATTTGAGAAAGAGATGCATGTTGCGATATTCCTCAGGAGACCCTAGACCATAAATGCAGGAAACGGAGGCCACGATCAGCACATCTCGCCTGGTAAGTAGAGACCTGGTGGCTGAGTGCCGCATTTTATCGATGGCATCATTGATCGACGAATCTTTTTCTATATAGGTATCGGATTGGGGAATATAGGCTTCAGGTTGGTAGTAATCGTAGTAGGAAACGAAATATTCAACCGCGTTGCTCGGAAAGAGTTCCTTGAATTCTGAGAAAAGCTGGGCGGCCAGAATCTTGTTGGGCGCAATGACCAGAGTGGGCCTCTGAACCCGGGTGACGACACTTGCCATGGTAAAGGTTTTACCTGATCCGGTGACCCCGAGAAGAATTTGATCCCGGCAACCCTTTTCCACCCCGCTGACAAGTTTGTCAATTGCCCCCGGCTGATCTCCGGCTGGGCTGAACGGACTCTCAATCTTAAAAGGAGTTTGCTCTATCAGCATGAAAAGTCCTGCTCGAATTCGCGAGCCAACTCTTTTGACTCCTGGAGAAAACAGTGAGGATTTTCTTTATTCTCCAGATAAAAAGAAACCTGGTAGCGATTCAGCAGTCGATCGAGTTCCTGCCAGAGCTTTTTATTGGAAACTTCACCACCTTCTCTGGTTCGCCAATTTCGACTTTTCCATCCATTCAGCCAGGTGGTGGCACCATCGTAGAGGTAACCCGAATGGGTATGCACATCGACCGGCAGTTCTTTCTTCAAGCTATTCAGCCCGTTTATCAAGGCGACTAGATAAAGC
>JBPCUV010000421.1:0-4033 GCA_051010975.1 Desulfocapsaceae bacterium | reverse complement strand
CGATGCGCTTCTGACCGGCGTAAAAGGGCACTTCTTTTTCGGTTGTGGCCCGGGTACCATCCTGGTTCTCGAACAGCAGTTCCTCTACCACTCCCTGCTCTTCCAGGGTAGCCGAGATGATGCTGGGAACATCATCGACTTTCACCTTGTTGTAGAAAGTTCCCTGGGGCTCGATGCGCACCAGTGGTCCCATCTGACAGAAACCGTGGCAGCCGCTTTTACTGGCGCCAGCTTCGGTTTCCCCACCTTCGAAAAGCAGTTCGACATCGACGTCGATACCGCGCTCCTGTATGTGTTTTTTGAGCTCTTCATAGACATCCAGAGAGCCGCCGGCGATACAGGCGGTTCCGGCGCAGACGCGGAAAGTGGTTTTCCGTCTGTCCAGAGCGCCCTTGCATTGTTCTCTCATTGCCGTCATTTCCGACGGCGCGCTGATCGGTGTCACGCGTGTAGTTGTTTCCTGTTCCATAAGCTAGTTGCTGGTAGACTTTTTATTGCGCGTTGTTCTTTATATCTTTTACCAATTCGGGGACTTTTTTCTTGGTCATCGGACCCTGCACATCTTCATTGACCGTCAATACCGGTGCCAGTCCGCAGCAGCCGATACATCTGACTTCATCGAGAGTGAACATCATGTCCTCGGTGGTTTCACCGCACTTGACGCCGAGCAAGGGTTCAAAGGCCTCGATGATGCCCTCGGCGCCCCTGACATGACACGCCGTGCCGGTACAGACGGTGATCTTGTATTTGCCTACGGGGTCAAGACTGAACAGATTATAGAATGTGGCAATACGAAAGATTTTACTCAGCGGCATGTCCATTTCTTTGGACACTTGACGAAGCACCGCTTCCGGCAGGTAGTTGAAGGTCGCGCTGACATCGTGAAGAATGGGCAGGATCGGTCCCGGGTTGTCTCTATGTTTGTCGACGATATCGAGAACTTGATTTCTCTCTTTTCGATCAAGCTTTGGTGACTTCTTGTCCTCGGCCACCAGCATCTGGCCTTCGCGCTCGAAGGTCCATTTTGAACGGGTGTCGAAGGAATCACTTACGGCCATACCTTTAACGGTGCTGATCAGATCGGGCACGAACAGCTCGATATCCTCCTTGACCTTTACCTGACAGGCAAGCCGGGTGCCGGTCTTCTTCTCCTCTTTGCTGATGAACATCTCTTCGGTGGGCAGGATATCTCCTCCACCACTTTTGACGTTGAGCTTACAGAAGCCGCAGCTGCCCCGGCCGGCACAGGAGGCGGGGATCTCCATACCTTGGTCGATGAGTATCGACAACAGAGTGGAGCCGCCCTGGACGGTGAATTCCCTGTCTCCCTCTTCGTCGGCTACTGAGACTTTACAGTCGCCATAGGAAACGAGCAATTTGTCGGCAATCAGAAGAATAACGGTCAGGGTGAACAGTATCGCGGTAATTATCCCGATAGGAAGTAGCGTTTCCATAATTATTCCGCAGGGGCTCCCGTGGGTTCAAGTGATAGTGAAAGCGAATTAATTAGTTCCATTGTCATAAAATAAGCACTTGTTTGCAGGCTTTCAGACCATGCCGCTGAACCCCATAAAAGCCAGGGCGATGATGCCGGTTATGATCATAATGATGCCAGGACCCTGCAGCCCTTTGGGCACCTTGCCGATCAGGTCAAGTTTCTCATAGATTGCGGCAACCATGATCATTGCCAGCCAAAATCCGATGGCGGCCGAGATCGAATAGACCACCGTCTGGATGTAGGACAAGTTGTCAACCGTGGTCGCCTTCAGCGAGATAAACAGTACCGTACAGTTTACTGTGATGAGCGGCAGGAAAATACCAAAGGAAGCCTGCAGAGCAGGAAAAAACCGCTCCATGATCATCTCCACCAACTGCACACAGGCGGCGATGACTATGATAAAGACGATATACTGGATGATCTGGCTGCCGGTGGCAGCGAGGACCTGGTAAATAACCCAGTTGGCAGACGAGGTCAGGGTGACCACAAAGATGACTGCCGCCCCCATGCCGAAGGCGGTGGTCAGACTCCTGGACAGCGCCACAAATGGGCACATACCCAGTAAATAATAGAGTGCCACATTCTGGATCAGCAGTGCGGTGATGAAAATTGATAGTAATGATGTTTCGCCCATGTTATCGCCTTTCTGCTTTTCTTAGTAAGTGATGAGCCATTAGCTACTCTTCGGAGGTTCCACGCCCGCAGCATGTCTTGTTATCCAGAGAAACACGCCCAATACGAAAAAGGCCCCTGCCGGTGCGGCCAGAACCACCCAATCCACCCAACCAGCGGGAGTGACACGCACTCCAAGCAGGGTGCCGAAGGCAAATATTTCCCTGAACATGGCAATGGCCATCAAGGTATACGTATAGGCAAGTCCATTCGCCAAGGCATCAATCAATGAGAGTTTAGGAGGGTTCTGGACAAAAAAGGCTTCAGCCCGTCCCATGATCATACAGTTGGTGATAATCAGCGGCACATAAGGTCCCATCGCTTCGCTGATGGTTGGCCAATAGGCTTTGAGCACAAGATCAACGATTGTGACACCCGCCGCGATGGTAATCATGTAGATGATGATACGTACCCGGGATGGGATGATTTTTCGCAGCACGGAGATGATGATGGCGGTGATAATCAGAACGAAGATCACTCCCGCGCTCATGGCGATGGCGTTCTCCACCTTGTTCGATATGGCCAGGGCGGAACAGATGCCGAGGGTGGCCGAACTGATGGGATGTTCCCGCCAGATACCATTCTTGATAACCTTGGCGCCTTTCTTTCCAAAAATCTCTTTTAGATTCATGTTCTATAGACCAAGCAGAGTTTTGGTATTTTGGACATTCTTGTTGATATTGTTCTCAAGAGCCTTACACGTCAGAGTTGCCCCGGTGATCGCATCAACCTCATTGTCGGCGGAGGCGGTGCCGGAGGCCACGATCATCAGCTTAGGAACAACTTTCTTGTCCCTGAAATTCACCAGGTTCTCAGCTTCCAGCACCCGGCTTCCCAGCCCCGGTGTTTCGCTCTGCTGGATAATGGCAAGTCCCTTG
The DNA here is from genome assembly GCA_051010975.1 of Desulfocapsaceae bacterium. Lineage (GTDB taxonomy): Bacteria > Desulfobacterota > Desulfobulbia > Desulfobulbales > Desulfocapsaceae > JABDQA01. The sequence goes on along the minus strand of JBPCUV010000421.1, from coordinate 985 downwards.
ATGGCTTCCTTGTCCGGAGACAGTGCGATGATGCCGCTCATCGGTCCCTGGGACGCCGGGCCGGCAAATTCGAAGGCGATACTGCCGTCCTCGGCGGTGTAGATAGTTTTGCCGTCGATCTCTTCAGCCTTGATGTTGGTGGTGAAGATCTCTTCGATGGTGTCAGCCTCATAGGGAATCACCAGGGCTTCGAGAACTTTTTTTCGTTTTTTCTCGATCAGGTACTTCTCAATCCTTGGGCCGGTAATGGTGTCGACAGCCACCAGTGCCGTGGCCCAAAACACGCCAAACACCAGGACGAAGCAGATCATCTTGATTTTGTCTATCACGCCATCTCTCCAAACTTGATCTTGGACATTTAATTCTCTTGGGTCTCCGCGCCTTTATAACGCAGGGAAATTACCACGTGGTCAATAAGTGGTGTGAAAGAGTTCATGATTACGATACTGAACATCACGCCTTCGACATAACCTGAGAAGACGCGGATCAGCACAGTTAAAAGCCCGCAGCCGATGCCGAAGATAAATTTGCCGGGCACGGTGAACGGCGATGTTACCGGATCACACGACATGAACATGGCACCAAACAGCACCGAGCCGCCCAGCAGATTAAATAGAGCGAAACTGAATGGTGACAAACTTCCCTCTGCAGGCGACGGCGCCCAGCCGAAAAGACCGGCAAGAAGGGCAAAAATGAACACAGAGGCGAGGTAGGAGACCGGGACCCGCCAGTTGCTCACTCTTGTGAGCATGAGAAATACGCCACCGACAATGATGCCGAGTCTAAAAGTTTCCCCGACACTGCCTGATGGAATTCCCATTAACAGATCAGTCGCTGGAGTCAGCACCCCCTGGGTTTTGGCCAGGGCCATCGGGGTGGCGGAGGAGACGGCGTCAACCGCTCCGCGCCAGGCACCTGGGGCCGTCCAGCCGCTGGTTAAAATCGTGGGGAAAGAGATGGTGACAAACAGCCTACCTACCAGCGC
>JBPCUV010000420.1:0-3797 GCA_051010975.1 Desulfocapsaceae bacterium | reverse complement strand
ATCGTTGAAAGAACCGTTGCATAATGAGGCCTATTCAGCTAGGCTGTCTGGCAGTGAATTGAAGACTTTGCTGGTGTTATGAATGAGCGGTTCATACTGACGAGGAGAAGGTGCATGTTGAAGCGATCAACTAATATGATTCGGCAATTCACCCCGGTTTTTCTGCTTCTGCTGGTGATCGCACTTCTGAGTGGTTGCAGCACCCCAATGGGCAATCCATTGGATGGAAAACGCTGGTACTCAATGCACCACTGCTTCTCCTGCCATGGGCCCAACGGGAACGACGGAAAGGGACCGGTGGTCAAGGATCTGACCATGAGCTTTTGGCGATTCGAGAGAATCATTCGAGATGCCGGTTCTCCGATCATGCCTAAATACCCGGAAGAAAAGATCTCTGATCAGGATATGGCCGATCTCTATGCCTTTTTGAAAGCAAAGTAAAACCTTCCCGCCACTCTGAAAAATGCAGTGAATTACTTTCATTCCAGATAATTGTGATTAATGTAACTGCCTGACCAGTTGCTACGTTGCAATACATTGGGATGCCTTCAGGCGCTTCCGTCTTTCTAAATTAAATCAAAGAGCTTTGTCATGATCGAATCGCTATACAATTTTCTGGGAGTACTCGGTTTTCATCATCCCCTTCATCCTATTATCGTCCACATCCCGATGGGAATGGTGGTCGGCAGTGTCGCCTTTTCTCTGGCCGATATGAAGTGGCCTGAAAAAAATTTCGCCACCACCGCCTATCATTGCATCGTGTTTTCACTGATCGCAGTCATCCCGGTTTACATCGCCGGTCTACTCGACTGGCAACAATGGTTTGGGGGCGATACCAATCAATGGATCATCATCAAGATGATACTGGGCGTGCTGCTGACCATCATGTTGTTCGTCACCGTCCAGCAGAAGAAGAAGGGTGCACCCCAGAAGAAGCTCTTCGTGTTCTACATTGTCAATCTGGCAATCTGCGGTGGTCTCGGATACTCAGGAGGCGAGCTGCTGTTCGGCGGCTGATGACTCAGCCTGCAGGCGATGAATAACGATCCCAGCAGATGAACCGAGATTTTCAGCCTGATCGACGATTTGCTGGTGGTGGGTGAAGAGGATCACCTGGTTTTTCTCCGCCAGCTCATCAAGTGCCTCAAGCGCAACTCTGGACCGTCGGTCATCGAAATTGACAAGGATATCATCAACAATGAACGGCATCGGCTCCTCATCTGCCAGCCTCACATGCAGGCTGGCCAGTCTAAGAGCCAGATATAACTGGTCGCGCGTCCCATCACTCATTGACTCTACCCCTATGGGGGAACCACTGCGTGTCACCCCCATTAGTATTGGCTGACCCTGGTCATCGATGTCGGCTCTCAATTCTGAAAACGCTCCCAGGGTCAACTTCATGAAGATCTCTGTCGCTTTTTCCAAAATAGGGCCCTGATGCAATTTGCGGTAGCGTTCGATCTCTCGTTTCAAAATCAGAGCAGCCAGTGTGAGTCTTACATAACGATTGGTCAACCGCCCAATGAGGGCGGCCTCCTGCTGCATCCGTTCGGCTGCTTCGGCCGCCCTGCTTCGACCATCCATAAGTCTCAGTTCCCGGTCCTCTGCGCCGACAAGCTCTGTGACTGCAATAATCTGAGGAGCAAGTTCGTCTTCCTGTCTTCGTCGCCGAGATGCTATTAGGCCCGGCAGCTTATCAATGTCCACCTCGGCAGCTTGCTCCTTGATTTTTTCCAAATCGATTCCTTCGCTCAAATTGGCAATTGATGATTGTTTTTCCGATATCCGCTCGTACAACGATTGAATTTTCCTGGAACGCGCCATTTTCTCGGTAAGTTCGGTTGGATTGTTGCACCCTGCTTCACGAAGTAGAGCAGCCATTTGATCGTTGAGCGCCAAAAGTTGCTTTTCGGCACTGCCAACATCGCTACTCAACTCACTCATGGCTTCCAGGCCCTGACGACGCTGCTGTTCGGCCTCTTTCGCTTTCCCAAGTAAATCGTAGAGTTTCAGGACGACCTGCTCCGGTCTGGCTTCTCCCAGATCGACAGCAACCGTCCCCGACAACTTCTGCAGGTCAGTCTCGAAGTGTTCCATATCACGATCGATTCCATCGATTCGACTTTGAAACCCCCTTCCATTTTCCAGTTTTTGTAAACATTCATCGATCGTTTTCAGAAGATCGACGGCCTCATCGACGGAGACCTGTTTTTTGAAATTCAGTGAATTAAGAGCGTTATCCCAGTCAAGTTGCCAACGGGTCAGATCTTCTTCAGCCCCATGCAACTCCTCCAGGATTCTCGTCCGCTCGGTCTTCAATCTCTGGTTGTTCTCAAACATTGCACGTCGCCGCTGATTATGCTGTTCGATGTCAGCAAAAACCGCTTCCGTCTCTTTTAACAATGGAGCCAACCTGGTTCCCTCAAAATTTATATCGCGATCCAGCTCCTTGAGCGTTTCAACCAATAAACGACTAAGCTTTTCCCTACTTCTGATTTTTGTCTTCTGCTCCTGAACCCTTGAGCCCAGTTCCCTCAACCTGAATCTTAGCTTGTCAATCTGATCAAGCCACTCCCGCATCTCGGCCGGCGACAGTGGTGCAATCTTAACCTCGTTCCAGATACTCAGCCACCTTGCGGTGAGCTCGGCGCTGGCCTTCTCAGCTCCATGGCGCTGCTCTTCCAAATCTTTCATTGCCCGGTGTAGATCTTCAATAATTAGGGACAATGAGGCGGCCAGAGCGGTGCGCTCGGCTTCACTGCTGAGCTGGTCGGCCAGCCTGTCCGCTGCTTCGACCTGCTTTTCATAGGCTTCAGGCAGTCGTCTATCTGGATCGTAAGCCTGGATTTCCTTATCGAGTTGGTGGAGATCCTCGCCATCAAGCCATATTCTTTTAATCAGCATCCATCCCCGCTGCCGTTTCTGCCGTAATTTGTGAAGATCACTCTCGGTTGGAAGGGGCTTGCCTTTCAAAAGCTCGCGTCTACGAACTTCCGCCTCCTCTAGCTCATCTGTCACCCTCCTGTTATCTCTTTCGATCCCCTCCCGTCGTTTTTCCAGATCAACAAATTCAGCCTCGAAAGCTCTTACCGTTGCAGGCAGCGGAAGTGAAATTTGTTGCAGATTATCGAGCTCTCCTTTCCACAACCCTGCTCTTCCTAGATCGGCAATACATTGTTTCTCTACCGCACCTATTTCTTCACCAAGGGCTTCAATTTGATCGTCTACATCACCGATAATACGTGTTTTTTCAACCGCAATGGTCAATCCTTCCGTCTTCTTAATCTCGGGTAACTCGGCCATTTCAGCCTGGATCTGGTCATTCCGTTTATCCACTTTTTTCAGTTCCCTGCCCGCCTGCTTTAGACGTTGATTGAGAGATTCATGACTCGAACAGAGTCTCTGGATCGTCCTGCTTTTCCCCTGAACGAGGCGGAGGGCGTCAGCGTCTTCGAGAGACAACCCGGGATCAATCGACTCGATGAGCAGTCCTGCATCTCTGCGTTGAGCAGTGCGTTCTCCTTCCAGCTTGATTCGGTCCTGCCCGTCTTTTCGGTAACGGTCCAGCCGCTGGTAGAGGTCTTCGATCATCGATCTATTATCCAGCACGATCTGGTCAGGTGAAATGGCATCGTTGCGTATTTGCGATGCCTTCAACCGTTCTTTATCGCGCTGTACCTGCTTTGATAAAGAGGTGATCTCCTGTTCGAGCAGCTTCATCCTGTCTTCAAATCCAGGTGGCAGTGGCGGTTCTGTTCCCTGGTTTTCAAGCTGCTTCTGCAGGTCTTCGTACTCTG
>JBPCUV010000419.1:0-2599 GCA_051010975.1 Desulfocapsaceae bacterium | reverse complement strand
CTGTTCCAGATTTCTGGGATACAGACATATTAGCCTTAGCAACTGTACTTGAAGGTTTTCCTACAAAACGGGTGTGGGTCTCAATGGGTGAGAACAGCAACCAAAAACATTTATCTACCGTAATAGGGGCAAAATTTGGCAGATTAAGTAAGACGCAAGACTCACTATTGGCAGAATTATTAGAAACCATTTCGCAAAATGATGGTCCTGATCATTAGTTGGGTAAAATTCTAAAAATTATTTTCCTTTCTTTCTCACATCCAGCGTATCTAATTTCTTCCTGTTGATCCATAATTTCCACCAACTATTCGTCTTGTCTATCGATCTGAATATAAGCAGGAAGAAGGTGCGATTGCCCAATCGATACTAGTTCTTTATCTGTGGTTGGATTGCCTTGCCATGGTAGTATTCTGCTAATCTTTCTAACTATTTTTTGGCGCTATTTGGTGTAGCACTTATATAGTCTAATATAGCCTTTGATCTTGAACATCAGTTCGCTCTTCGTCATCGATTTTAATTTTGAAAATCTCTATTTAGATAATGCAATGGCGAAAAAAACTGAAACAATGCTGACCGATCTGGGGTTCACCGCAGATGAATCCCGCACCATCATGCAAACCGGTGTGATTCGTTCCTACCCTAGTGATTCTATTGTCTTACATAATCGATTTGGGTCTGAGTTGTTATACATTATTCTTAAAGGGCGGGTAGGGGCTTTTGCTATTGATTCAAAAGGCCGAGAGGCATCCATCGCTCAATATGAATTAGGTGAATATTTTGGTGGTATCGAATTTGGTGACACTTCTTACGCGACCACATTTAAGACATTAGAGCAGAGCAGCTTGCTTGAGTTGCGTATGTGTGAGTTGAAGTCGTTATTGCCGCAAGCGAGTGACTCAGCAAGACGAGTGTTTGAGAATTTTCTCAGTGATGTTGAAAAGCAGGGACAGCAGTTAGCAGAAGCAATTCAACAAAAGAAAGCCATCACCGAAATACTCCGTGCAATATCTGATTCCCCTTCAAACCTTGATTCTCTGTTAGACACTGTAGCAGAGAATGCAGCCCATTTGTGCCAGGCGAAAGACGTTGCAATTTTTCAAGTGGAAGGCGATGCCCTCAAAATGGTCGCAAAATACGGGATGACCCAGTTATGGCCAATCGGCAGAACAAAACGGATGAACCGAGACTGGGTGACAGGGAGAGCGGTATTGGATTGCAAAACGATTCACTTACTTGATCTTCAAGCTCTTGAGTTTGAATATCCTGAAGGATTTTCGATAGCTAAAAAATACGGACATAGATCAGTCCTTGTGGTTCCGTTGATGCGAGAAAAACTTGCAATCGGGGCAATTCTCATTCGTCGTTTTGAGGTCAATCCGTTTACTGAAAAGCAGATAGAACTCTTAATGACGTTTGCTGATCAAGCATCTATTGCTATCGAGAACGTCAGACTATTCAACGAAATCAATCAAAAGAGTCGTAAGCTAAAGGAGCAGTCTGAGGAACTTGCACAATGGAATGAGAGCCTTGAATTTAAAGTTGCGGAACAGGTTGCACAGCTTGAGCAGTTTGCAAAACTGGAACATGAACTCAAGCTTGCAAGTGATATCCAAAAGAGCATGTTGCCGAGATCAATTCCCCATGTTGAAGGATATGAGATTTATGCCAACTTGATTCCGGCCAAAACTGTAGGCGGTGACTTCTATGAGTTTATCCCATTAACTGAAGACTCCATTGCAATCGCGATAGGCGATGTTGCTGACAAAGGAGTCCCGGCCGCTCTTTTCATGGCGATGGTTCGCAGTTTTCTCCGTGCTGAAGTAAATCCGGGAGTTTCACCTAAAAAAGTGCTTGAACGGGTAAATCGTCACCTTTTGGAAGTCAATGACGAAGGTATTTTCGTGACAATTCTTCTCGGCATCCTGAATAACAATACCCACCAATTTATTTACACGCGTGCAGGGCATGAGTTACCTATTTTGATCGACGATAGGGGGGCTGTAAAGCCGGTACATAAAGGTGAAGGTCAGGCATTAGGTGTTTTCGACACAGTCATTTTAGACGAGCAGAGTATCGATCTGTCTGATAACAGCATAATGGTGCTTTATACAGATGGATTGTCTGACGCCATCGATCGACAAAATCAAAGATTTGGCATACGGAGGATGCTGCGGACGATATGTAATATGCCGGATCAGTCTGTATCAAATGTCTGTGATGGGATTTTCAATGCAGTCATGAATCATCAGAGACACCTTCCACAATTTGATGATATGACAGCAGTTGCTGTTAGAGCCATAACAGATTGACATGTTAAATTGAAATCTGAAACCACAATTCAAATTTGCATCTCCTCCCCAACGCCTGGAAATTCTGTCGACAATTAGAGTCAACATTATTCCTTCTGAGTTGTAGATTGATAGAGCAGAATAGCACTATGGATGGGAGTTGGAGACAAACAAGGTGAGAACCTTCAATATGGTGATTTGATTCTCCCTTAAGGTGCTAAATAGTTCCGAGCTGCAGAAATGGTTAAAAGGACATTATTTTGAGCGATATGTGCTGCAGCGATAACTGCAAGCCAGAAGCAGTCAACCAA
>JBPCUV010000418.1:0-5055 GCA_051010975.1 Desulfocapsaceae bacterium | reverse complement strand
AGCTCTTAAAACGATGACCGTTCCAGGGACTATTACAGAACTTCCTTACAGATGGAAGCGAAGTGATCCGGAATGAAAGTCAATTTTTTTCAATGGAGCCGTGACAGCGCTTTCACAGGGAGATTTTGGCACGCATAACCGTTTGACCCAGGCGGCGTCAGAAATCTTAGCGGGTTATGGAGTTGTAATGCTGGCCTAATTCTCAGCTTCTCAGGCATTACAGACGGTGGAAGGTCAACTTGGCTGCACGGTTCTGACCATCCCGTGTAGTGATGTCAGAAAGCTGAAAGGCTCTCTGGTCGGTTGACGCACGTTCTTTGTTGGGGTGCTCTGCAGAAACTGATTTCCCCCCCAAAGTTCATCACACTACCAATCACCTGTATCTGAAGCGGTGTAGGTGAGACCTATATAATCAGCACAGGGGGGAGGGGCTCTGTCGCTTCACTAACTCAAATGTGGTTCTTTTAGTGGTATAGACCAGATTGTTACCCGCTATTAAAAAAACAATATCTGAAAATGAATGAAAAATATATTTAGTGCCTGATCGAGCATGCCGCTCCAAAGAGAGACTAAATTATGAAATTTAAATGGAACCCAACGCTTTACAACGATCAGCATGATTATGTGCACAACTTCGGAGATGAGGTTGTAACTCTATTAGATCCTCAAAAGGATGACGTTATACTTGATTTAGGTTGTGGTACTGGTGATTTAACAAAGAGAATTTCAAGCTCATGTAAAGAAGTAATCGGACTCGATAGTTCATTGGAGATGATACAGGTAGCTGGGAGAAAATATCATGAAATTTCCTTCTACCATATGGAGGCAAAAGACCTTGATCTCAATATTGCTTTCGATGCAGTGTTTTCCAATGCAGTTTTACACTGGATAATAGAACCAGAAATCATAATTCAAAATATCAATAGGCACTTAAAGATGGGAGGTAGGTTTGTCGCTGAATTTGGGGGAAAGGGATGCGTGAAAAAAATCATTAGTACACTAACGGATATTTTGGACAGCAAAAAGGTGATCTATCCAGCAATTGGGGAAACCTTATATTATCCGTCAATATCAGAATATTCGAGACTACTTGAACGGAATGGATTTGAAGTATCTTTGGCAATGTTATTTGATAGGCCAACAGAACTAAAAGGTGGATTGGATGGGTTGAAAAATTTTATTGAAATGTTTTTCAACTGGCTTTTTGAAAATGTGTCCGAACAAGAAAAAATGGAATACATTGCCACCGTTGAAAAAAGACTAAAAGATGAACTCTTACATGATTCAACTTGGATTGCTGATTATAGGAGAATTCGTATTTTGGCAATAAAAACAAATCACTATTAAATAATTAGCAACTCTTTGCACAGAATCTACTGACGCTAGTCAGTTACAAAGATCCAGTCTAGAGACTGAAGAAGGGAAAAGATTAGAGGCTCCTGACTTTTTTTTGAGTATAAGGCTGATGTGGTTTCGAGAGAAGATGAGCTCATTTTCTAGATATGGAACAAGAAATTGCATACTAAAACGATAACGACATACGAGATTAGTGGAATATGGAAAGACTGATTTTCTCTCTTGGGCTTATTCTCACAGGCCTGGCATTGGGGTATGTACTTCAGCTTCTCGATCGAAAGAAGATACTCACATTGCCTCTACCGATTGCAAGCCTCCGCAAGCTGCTCCAGAAGATCGGCCTTCTCTTCTTCATGCCAATTATCTTTATGTCTGCAGTCTGGATTGTTTCATTTGAAAATCTTCGTGTTTTTTGGCTGCCCGTGATTGGCATAGTCGCTCTGCTCTCTGGCGGATTTCTCGCACTGTTTATCGCTCGTCTTCAAAACAAATCCAGGAATCAAGCCACTGTTCTCTTCTGCTGTGGGTCCTTTTCTAACCTCGGTGCCATTGGAACGCTTGTCTGTTACTGGTTTCTCGGCGAAGCCGCGCTCGGGCTGGTGGTTCTCTATAGGATGCTCGAGGAGATCTATTATTATGCCTTTGCCTATCCCATGGCCCGGTTTTACAGCGGGGGCGGAATGGATGAAGGGCAGTCGCTGGGGAAGCGTTTGCTAGAGGTGCTGAAAGATCCTTTTGTGGCAGCGGCTCTCAGCGCTTTCGTTCTCGGACTGTCTTTGAACCTCACAGGCATACCAAGACCTGCATTTTTCGAAACGGTGATTGCCCTGTCTGTCCCCGGGGGCACTTTTGTTTTGATAGTTTCCATCGGTTTGGGTATGCGCTTTTCCAGTGTAGATGATTATCTGAGTGAAAGTCTTTGGGTCAGCATGATAAAATTCGTTGCTGTACCCTTTGTTGCCTGTGCGATGGCCTACCTGTTCGGTATGCACCTCATGGATGATGGCCTTGCCTTCAAGGTAGTACTTGTCTTGAGCTCCATGCCCGTTGCCTTCAATGCTCTTGTTGCAGCCTCCATTTATGATCTGGACCTGGACCTCGCCAACAGCTGTTGGATTGTGACCACCGGGGCACTGATTGTCATACTGCCCTGGCTTTATTACCTTCTGTCGTCCTCCTGGCTTCCATAATATGTGCTGATTGTACTTCCAACATCTAATGCAGGTTAACAAGATGCTAAGTTTAAACTGGTTGCAGGTGTGCAGGGGAAGAGGTTGACACAATTATTACTGATTCGTATCGTTCGATGTATACTGTTTGACTGAACAAAGTATAATTCCGGTTAAATCGATTCCATGACCCTGAGTTGCTATTCGGCACCATTTTATTGCTGCAACTGCACTGTTTTTTGAAGTAAATACTGACTATACTTGTTTCGCTCTCGCGATGATTGTTCCGGCAGTGATTATTTATCACCTGGTCAATATCACCAAGCCGTTGACTTAAACCATTATTTGATAGGAGCTTCAGATGTCAGATTCCAAACCCAATCACAGTTCCCAACATATCGAAACAGCGACAGATCCGGCAGCCTTTGCTCATTGGCCCGCAGGGCTGAGAGAGGAAATGTTGGAACATGCGGACAACGGCTGTGTTGGCTCCATTCTGGTGTCTGAAACCGACCGTGTAAGGATTTGGCAATTTCGGATTGGACCGGGAGAGCGCAGTCCGTTTCATCGCCATGTAAACCCCTATTTCTGGACCGTATTTACGGCCGGCAAAGGCCGGGCTTACTTCTCGTCTGGCGAGATCCGGGACGTCACTTTCTATGAGGGTGAGACCATGCATTTTTATTACGGACCGGGTGAATATAAGCTACACATGGTCGAGAATACTGGTGATACGGAACTACAATTCTGTACCGTCGAATTCCTGGATGGTACAAATGAGCCGTTATCTGTCCCAGACGAAGTTCGCATGTCCCCAAAGTAACCGGGTTAGGATGCTGTCCAGGAGTGAATTGTTCCACGTCAGGCGGAGCTGAGCATGACATGATCTGATACCCCACCAGGGTGGCATCAGATCGAACGTTCTTACGGGCGAGTCAGCCGCCTTTTGTCTGTTATATCTCTATCGGCCAAACAAGGTAGTTCTATTAGCATCAACATTCATCGAGCAGGATATAACCGATTGCTCAGGTTTTTACTTTACCTGGACGGATGTCACTTTTCCATCCTGACCACCCACCAGAGCGCATAGGTTGAGTTGGAAGCCTTAATTGTGCCCTCGGTAATTAAGGGCTGCGTCATACTCCTGGTATGGTGAAGTGATGGCACTATTTTTCCACAGAGATTAAGCCAGCATCATACGGCCGCCCACGGGGGCGATCATTGCTGATCTAAGATACCCATGCCATCTGCATTGAAAAGTTCCGTCAGTTTTTCACTGCCACAATTACCACTTAAAGCAAGTATCAGCTTTATCCTGGCTTTCGGGCCGGTAATTCCTCTGGCCATAGTAACGCCGCGGCGGAGCAGATCGGACTCTGATCCTTCAAACCCGTAGGTCTGTTCGAGCGCAGAGCCCGTATGGCATCGTGTTGTCACAACAACCGCAACGCCGCCCTCAATTGCCCTGGAGATTGACCGGGCCACTTCAGGTGAAACGTGTCCGACACCAAAGGCCTCCACCACCAGGCCATCAACATCAGCGGACAGGCAATAATCAATAAACGAGGTATCCATGCCGGCCGTACAGCGCACCAACTGAATGTTGGGGAAGGGCGGTCTGCCGGATATCCGTCTTCGGTTGACCGGAATTCTCCTAAACATTGCTTTTCCTTCAACCATCCAACCCAGCGGGCCCCAGCCAGGCGAAGCAAAGGTGGCCGGGTTGGTAGCGTGGGTTTTCTGCACTTCACGGGCACCATGAATTTCCTCATTCATGACGAGTAAGGCGCCAGCCTCGGCCACTCCCGGGCTGGCTGCACACAAAATGGCATGATGAAGGTTTGCCTCACCCTCATAGCCAATTTGAGAGGCAGACCTCATGGCACCGGTTACGACGACAGCGGCATTGTCAGGTTTTAACAGATCAATAAAATAGACGAATTCTTCGAGGATATCAGTCCCCATCGTGACGACAAATGCCCGGCGTTGATCTTCATCATGCATTTGACGGACTATTTCGGCCAGTTCCCAGAGGTTTTCTATAGAAAAGTAAGCACTTGGAAGTGTAGCGTATTCTTTGATTGAGATTTTTATACGGTTTTCTTCTAGGCTATGAAGATTTGAAACAAGTTCTTTGCCAGCCAGAGAGGGGGTAGCCCCAGCCCCTTGCGATGGTTCTTTCATGGAAATCGTTCCACCGGTAGCAATGACGACAACCTCTTCGACACGACTCATCTAAAACCTCATTCCTTTTGTATTGGTAGTGGATTGAATTCGCCTGAATTATCAGCCCGTCACCTGGTTTGAACGCTGTGGTGCCAGAAATCTACCCGTACCAGGTTGGGCAAGACAGACTCCGTTTTCAGCAATTTTGTTTCCCCGAAGATAAACGCTTTTAGCGACGCCGCGAAACGTTCTGCCAGCATAGGGGGTCCAGCCCGCTTTAGAGATCACCATTTCATCGGTCATTTCGTATTCGTAATCGGGATCAACAAGGACAACATCCGCATCAGCCCCAGGTACAAGTGTT
>JBPCUV010000417.1:0-3411 GCA_051010975.1 Desulfocapsaceae bacterium | reverse complement strand
AGCAGATAGAGAACGACCAGAATGCCGATCAGACGCAGGATGTCGTTGAACAGCGTAACCAGCACCGAGGTGAACATCTCGTACATGTTCTGGACGTCGTTGGTGAGGCGGGTGACCAGTCTGCCGGTGGGCTGGCTGCTTAGAAAACTGAGATCGAGGTCGAGAATGTGGCCGAAGAGCTGTTGCCGGATGCGGTGCATCACCGACTGGCCAACCCATTCGAGCAGCACCGCCTGGGTGAAGGTAAGTATGAACCCGGTGCTGATCAGCAGACAGATGATCCCGCCGATTTTCACCAGGCCTCCGTAGCGTTCGTCTAGAGTGAGCTCAGTTGCCGTAATGTAGGAATCTATTCCGGTTTTCATCAGGTACGGCAGGCTCAGCGCCGAGAAGGTGACACCGAGGGAGAGAAAGACAGCGACAGATATAGGTACCTTGAACCCTTTGCTCTTCTTTAGAATTCTTTGCCAGAGCTTGAAGTCATAGAGCGAGGAGTGCTGCCCCTTTTCCATATAGCCGAAATTACGCATGGGACAGTCCCTGGTTTTCCTGCATCTGCTTGAGGTGCATAGCCTGGTAAAATGAATTACTTTTCAGCAGGGTATGGTGATCACCCTCGTCTATCAGTTGTCCCTCTTCCAGGACCAGAGTCCGGTCGGTCATAGAGAGCAGTTTGAGGCGGTTGGAGACGATGAAGACGGTCTTTCCGCTGAAGCGTCGCCTCAGAGCAGAAACAATATTGTTTTCGGTCGCCGTGTCGACCGCCGAGAGCCCGTCATCGATGACCAGCACAGGCCTGTCGTAAAGCAGAGCACGAGCCAGGGCGACGCGCTGCCTTTGACCGCCTGAGAGGGTCACGCCGCGCTCCCCGATTATCGTATCGTAGCCATTGCTGAAATCGAGGATCTCATCATGTATGTCTGCATCTCGCGCCGCAGCCATTATTTTCTCAGAGGTTGGGTCGTCGATGCCAAAGCCGATATTGGCGCTGATCGTGTCGGAGAAGAGTATCGGTTCCTGGCCGACATAGGCTATCTGAGATCTAAGCTGTTCAAAGGGGATCTCGTTGACATCCACATCTCCAAAGAAAAGTGCCTGGTGATTAACCGGGTAGAGGCGAATCAGAAGTTTACAGAGGGTGGTTTTACCGCTGCCGGTTTTACCGGCTATGCCAATAATGCCGGAGTCAACACTGAAGCTGATATCCGAGAGTTGAGTGGTGGTCGAGTCCGGATATGAGAAAGTAAGGTTTCTGGCCTCGAATCCGGAAGAGGCGGGAAGTCTCGCATCATCCTTAGAGGTGTCTATCAAAATCGGCTCAGAGGTAACCAACCCGTGAATCCTTCTCAGCGCCGTCACTCCGCGCTGGGTAAGGTTGGCTACCCAACCAACCGCCATCATTGGCCAGATGAGCATCTGCAGATAGGTCGTAAAAGCGGCAAAATCGCCAATGGTAATACTCTGGTCGATTACCAGCCGGCCCCCATACACTAGAACAATCAGCAAACCGAGATTGCCGATCAAGGTGGAGGCCGGAAACAGAAGCCCGTGAATGAGCGCCACCCTGATGTTGGCATGTACGTAACGTCTACCGAGGCGGTCGAAATCATCCACCTGGCTGTTCTCATGAGTATAGGCTTTGATCAATCTAACAGAAACTACGGCTGATCTGGCAAATTCGGTCAGGTGGGCGAACTCCTCCTGCACATGGTTGAACCTATGGTGCAGCTTGGCTGAGAGAATTCTGGTAGTCAGCGCCAGAAACGGAAGGGGGAGAAGGGCATAAAGCGTGAGGGTTGGGTGGATATGTATCATGAAGCCGATAGCGGCCACCGACAACACCAGGGCATCAACGGCGGCCACCATTCCCATACCACAGGCCATCTGCACTGCAGCCAGATCGTTTGAGCCATGGGCCATGATATCGCCAGTTGAGCGGTTGGAAAAAAAATACTGATCCATGGCCAGAATGTGAGAGAAGATCCTGTTTCTCAGGGCTCGTTCAAGATAGCGGGAAAAGCCAATGATCAGCATTCTCCAGACGAATCTCAGCACTACAACGGTCATGGCAATCGCCAGGATTGTCGCTGCAAGGATGAAGAGTCGGGCCATGGTCGCCTCCTGAGTAGCAAGCGAGTCAATGGCTCTTTTGACCAGAAGCGGGATACTGAGTTGCAGGAAATCGACACTGATCAGTGCGAGAAAACCGGCAATCAGACGATACCGGTGGGTAATGAACTGATCGGCAAGGAGCTGCCGCACAAGCCCAAGAAAGGTGAGCGGGGAAGAGGCTGAATCCTGTTCTTCTATGCCGTTTTTGTCGTTTCTATAACCCACCTGACGGTTGTCCTGAAAAGATTTTTTATGTTAAGCTGAAACTGTAGTCCGGCCCATTCTACTTAGTCGATGAATCAATAGCGAAAAATAATTGAGTGGTCCAGCTATAATCAACTATCAGATACTTTTCCACAGGAGGTGCAATGAAACACATTCTCGTCTGGTTCCTAAGCTGCCTGCTGCTGGTCGCCTGCTCTGAAGAAGAGGAAGAAGCACGGAATGAATCGGCAATCGACCGAGCTACCAAGGAGGTGGCCACAACAGTGGTAGAGCAGATCAAGACACCACTGGAGAAAGCAGAAGCAGTCAAAGAGTTAGAAGAGCAGCGAACAGACCGGATGGAAGAACAGATAAAGTGAGCGGTGGTTGCTAGAGCCTCAGCAACAGGATTTTCTGGATGTCCGCTTTTGAGAGTATCACCGGATTATTTTTGCTCGAGACTGCATCGATCACTTCAACCAACTCCTCTTGTCTGGCCCCATAGTCTGACAATCGAGGAAGTCCAAGCAGGTCTATCATTCTATGAACTTCTCTGATAAAGCTCTCGGACTCGTGGTTCCCTTCAGCCCGCTCTTTTGAGAAGAGACGTCCCAATCGCCTGTACTTAAAGAGAAATGGCTGGTACTGGGAATCTGATCGTTCCAATTCATGCAGCTTTTTCAGGGTGATTTCATTGCCAGCCCCCATCATGGTGCCGCACACCACTCCATGGGGAATCGAAAATCTACTTCCCAAGGCCGGCGCTAGACCGTGAATTACTCCCAACCCAGCATTAGCCAGAACGATTCCGGAACAGAGCGCCGCATAGGCCATGTCAGTTCGGGCCTTAAGATCGTTGCCATCCTGAAAGGCCTGGACCAGCGACCGTTGCACCGCTTCGATGCCGCTCCAGGCGATGGCATCAGTTATTGCAGAAGACTGAGTCGACAGAAACCCTTCTACCAGCTGCGTGAAGGCGTCCATCGAACAGGAGGCGGTCAGAGACGGTGGACAAGTCAGCATGAGTTCAGGGTCGATCAAGGCAAAGTCGGGGACGTAATGCGGGTGGCGCAAAGATTTTTTATATCCATTGGG
>JBPCUV010000416.1:0-4094 GCA_051010975.1 Desulfocapsaceae bacterium | reverse complement strand
GGTCCATATCGTGGCCAGCAAAGCCGAGGCAGAAATCCTGGAGATTAGCACACCCGAAAAGTGTGCCTATGTGACGCAGACCACTTTGAGCCAGGAAGATGTTGGCGACATCAGGGAGATACTGGAGAGGAGGTTCCCCGATATCAAAGGCCCGGTGAAATCAAATATCTGTTACGCCACGCAGAATCGGCAAAATGCGGTTACCTATCTTGCTGAACAGTGCGAGTTGATCCTTGTGGTAGGATCAAAAAACAGTTCGAATTCAAACAGGTTGCGAGACGTAGCCGAAAAGTCAGGCGGGGTAAGCTATTTGATTGACGACCGTGACGATATCGAGGCCTCGTGGCTTGAAGGTGTCACAAGCGTAGGTATCACGGCAGGAGCCTCTGCCCCTGAACGTTTAGTCGAAGGGGTGCTCGACTGGCTCGGTCAACATGCGGAAGTCAAGGAGGTCGTGCAGATGAAAGGTAAGGAGGAGCGAATCAGTTTCAAGCCGGCAGTATTGGCTAATAGGTAGCCATTGCCACCGGCTTGCTAAACGCTTTTATAAATCAAGCAAGTGAGTCTTTAATTCTCGCCATCGCCGAACTGACATTCTCGAACGAGTTGAAAGCAGAAAGGCGAATATACCCCTCTCCGCATTTACCAAATCCGGCTCCCGGCGTGCAGACTACACCTGCTTTATCAAGCAGGAGATCGAAAAACTGCCACGAATCCATTTTTCCCTCTATCCAGATATAAGGTGAGTTGTCACCACCAACACAGGTGAAACCTAGTTCGGACATTGCAGTGCGAATAAGTCGGGCGTTTTTCATGTAGTAGTCCACCAGTGCCTGCGACTGCAGTTTGCCTTCCGGGCTGTAGAGGGCTTGGGCTGCACGTTGGACCGGATAGGAAACGCCGTTGAATTTAGTACTGTGTCTGCGGTTCCATAAGCCGTGCAATGATTGGGGGGTGGAGTCGCCGCAATAGGCGTTACAGGCTTTGGGAACTACCGTGTAGGCGCAGCGGGTGCCGGTAAATCCACCACTCTTGGAAAAACTTCTGAATTCCACTGCCACCTCCTCTGCACCTTCTATCTCGTAAATTGTCTTAGGCAGTGACTCATCGCTTATAAAAGCTTCGTAAGCTGCATCAAAAAGGATAAGGGCTTTATTCTGACGGGCATAATCTACCCAGGTTTTAAGTTCTTCCTTGCTGATCGTCGATCCAGTCGGATTATTGGGGAAACAGAGATATATGAGATCTACTTGTTGCTGGGGAAGCGAGGGCACAAAATTATTTTCACGGGTGGATTCTAAATATACCACTCCTATGTAGCGACCGTCAGAAAACGAACCGGTACGTCCAGCCATGACATTGGTATCAAGATATACAGGGTAGACAGGGTCAGGAATAGCAATGACTATGTCCTGGCTGAAAAGCTCCTGAAAGTTACCAGTGTCGCATTTAGCACCGTCAGACACAAATATCTCGTCACTGCTGATTTCTGTTCCACGGGGTACGAAGTCGTTGGCTGCGATGGCTTCTCTGAGAAATTCATAGCCCTGTTCCGGCCCGTAACCGCGAAATCCCTCTTCACCAGCCATTTCATCGACCGCCTCATGGAAGGCCTCAATGCAGGCTGAGGGCAGGGGTTTGGTTACATCGCCTATACCAAGTTTAATAATCGTTTTATCAGGGTTTTCTTCCTGGTACCTGCTTACCCTTTTGGCAATATCGGAAAACAGATAGGAGGCCTGAAGCTTATTGTAATGTTCGTTGATTTTAATCATTTCCTAGACCTTATCGTGAAAGATTTGGCCCCTGGCATATCGGCGGGCCCTCGAAAAACTCACGATGATGATTACAGATATGAGCGTATCTGTAATCAGCTCATCAAGAGGGAAATTAGTATAATTGAATCACCTCCATTGTCAACAATCGGAAGTATAAAGATAAACCGGCTCTCAACGGAGAGGAGATCGTGAACAGTACATCGTTTAAAACCATTCAGAGAAGTGACTACCAGCCACCGGGATTCCTGGTCGATACCATTGACCTGCTGTTTCGTTTGGACGAACAGTGTACAATAGTTACCGCCCGATCAAAGATTAACAAAAACACTGAACATGAGAATAACAACGAAGATATAGTTCTATATGGAGAAAACCTAGAGCTTGTCAAGGTTTCGATTGACGGAGAAGAAATTGACAGTGGCCGAATGGTCGTTACCGAGAATGAACTGCAAATCTTGCACGTCCCTGACCGTTTTGATCTTGAGATAATTACGACAATCAATCCACTGGCAAATACCAGTTTGAGCGGACTCTACCTATCATCTTCTATTTTCTGTACTCAATGCGAGGCAGAAGGTTTCAGGAGGATCACCTATTATCCGGATCGCCCCGATGTACTCGCCCGTTTCAGCACCAGAATTGAAGCAGACCAAAAAAAATACCCCGTATTGCTGTCCAACGGAAATTTAGAGGACGAAGGGACCCTTGAGAATGGTTTTCACTTTGCACAATGGCGGGATCCTTTTCCCAAGCCCAGTTATCTTTTTGCCCTGGTTGCAGGAGATTTGGTTGTAGAACAAGACAGTTTCACAAGGCAATCGGGTACCTCTGTTGATCTCTTTATCTATGCAGAGCCGAGAAACCAGGGGACCTGCGGGCATGCGATGAAGGCCCTGAAAAAATCAATGAAATGGGATGAAGAGGTATTTGGCCTCGAATACGATCTCGATCGTTACATGATAGTAGCGGTAGATGATTTTAATATGGGCGCCATGGAAAACAAGGGGCTTAATGTTTTCAATTCGAAATACGTACTGGCCTCTCCTGAAACAGCCACAGATCAGGATTTCCTCAACATCGAAGGTGTCATTGCCCACGAATATTTCCACAATTGGACCGGCAATCGTGTTACCTGTCGCGACTGGTTTCAGTTGAGCCTCAAAGAAGGTCTGACGGTTTTCAGGGACCAGGAGTTCTCTTCGGATATGAATTCTCGCGCCGTCCAGCGAATCAAGGATGTCCGCGTGCTTAGACAGTATCAATTCCGAGAGGATGAGGGGCCGATGGCTCACCCGGTACGCCCCGACACCTATATGGAGATCAACAATTTCTACACTGTCACTGTCTACAACAAAGGTGCTGAGGTCGTACGGATGATTCACACCTTGATCGGGGCTGAGAATTTCAGAAAAGGAATGGATCTTTATTTCCAACGACACGATGGTCAAGCGGTGACCTGTGACGATTTCGTGGCAGCTATGGCTGATGTCTCAGGTCGCAACCTGGAGCAATTTAAAAGGTGGTATTCACAGGCAGGTACACCAGAGCTGTCGATGACCGAAACCTGGACAGAGGGAGGTGAGTTTACGATATCTTTACACCAGCAGACTCCTGAAACTCCAGGCCAGTCAGAGAAACTTCCATTTCATATCCCCGTTCTCATTGGTTTCCTCAACCAGGAAGGAGAAGATATGGTTGACAGCCTTAGCACCGAATATGAAAGGAGAGGGAATTCGATCCTTCTGGAACTTACTGAACCTCTGCAGAATTTCAAATTTTCAGGACTCAAGCAGCGGCCAACCGTTTCATTGCTGCGCTCCTTCTCAGCACCTGTTAAAGTCAAAAAGCGACAGAACAATAGTGCCACCACCCTGATGATGGCCTCTGACAGCGATCTGTTCAATCGCTGGGACGCCTCATTTTCCCTCAGCCAGTCTCTCATCACTGATCTCGTTGACAAAGTTTCACCAGCAGCTGAGCTGAAGATCGATAGCGAGTTCGTTCAGGCAGCGAGATCGCTGCTTACTTGCCAAACTGGTGATTATGCACTCACCGCATTGGCTTTGCAACTTCCAGAAGAAGCATATCTGGCCCTGTCGCTCACCAATGTTGATCCAGATCGTCTTCATACGGTGCGTTCCTTTGTGAAGCAGAAACTCACCGACAAACTGGGGGATGTATTTCTGCGATGCTATAAAGATAAAGCAGGCCAGCCTGGCTATTCGATTAGCCCGGATGCCATTGGGGCCAGAAGCCTAAAGAACACCTGCCTCGATTATCTGCTCAGCGCCCAGGAGGTTGATGATACAATGGTTG
>JBPCUV010000415.1:0-28155 GCA_051010975.1 Desulfocapsaceae bacterium | reverse complement strand
TCTTCCGGTTACTACAATCTCAAGGCCCGAAGATTAAAAAATCTCTTGGAGATGGTGGCGAGGGAATATGGAGGTGACCTGTCTCTACTTTTTTCAGAAGACATCTCTACAGCCAGGGAAGCACTGCTGCAGGTGAAGGGGATTGGCCCTGAGACGGCTGACTCCATACTTTTGTATGCGGGTGGGTATCCGATCTTTGTCGTTGATGCCTATACCCATCGGATCCTTTCCCGTCACAGTTTAATTCCGGAAACATGTGACTACCAGACTATCCATGATTTGTTCATGGACCATCTTGATCATGACACTGCCATGTTTAATCAATATCACGCCTTGTTGGTCAGGACAGCCAAGCAGTTCTGTAAGAAAGGAACGCCGCTCTGTGCTGACTGTCCGTTGGAGCCGCTACTCTGATTAACTCCCAAAAGGTTCAGGACAGAAGTAATGATTCCTTCATCTGTTCCGCCTCCTCTTCATTATAGCCGAGACGCAGCAACTCCTGCCGGTATTTGTCCAACAGCTTTTGGGCTTTGATTGGATTCTTTTTCTCCAGGTATATTTTATGTTGAAGTGCAACCTTGTCTTCATCGGAGAGAAGCAGTTTGTCAGTCTTTTCCAGCAGAGCGAGTGCTTCGCCTGAACGATTGAGGTTTGCCAAGGTCCCGGCCCAGGTCAAACAGACAGTGCGCAGGGCATGGAGAATTTCATCGATGTAGTCGGTGGCTTGATCACCCTGGAAATAGTCGTTATCGGTAAATTCGTCCCAGTAACTGAGGGCGCTGTAAAAAGCATTTCCTGCCTGCCACCACAATTGACGTTTGCCAAGACTCACTCCCATCCTGGCCAGGTCGAGAAAGTTTGCGGCGTCAACAGTGGTGTTTTTTAGTTGGACGTAACTTTTCTCCACGCAGATGTAGAGGGTGGGGTCATCTATCTTCTCTGCCAGAACCTTGCGTAATCTGCTGATCAGGGTGTAAAAAGTTTTACTGGCTTTATCTGGCGGGCTGTCTTTCCAGAGGGCGAATTGTACCTGATCCTGGCTGATACGAAAATCGGGGGAAGAGATTAGCAGACCAAACAATTCGCGCTGGTGGGTGCTGAAATCTTTCAGACTGAAGAGTTTTTCATCACCTAGGCTTATTGAGAAAGTTCCTAATACCTTGATGACAAGCATAGGCTTTGGTTCACCGTTGTCGTCCAGAGAGTGAAGCAGTCTCTGGGAGGCAAGCTTTCTGGCAAAATCCGGTTCTATGTTATGTTTTGCGGCGTAGGACAGCAACTGGAGCATAGTACGTGGTTCCCAACCCCAGAAAAAGTCGTATCCGAATTCACTCATTAACTCCAGCAGGGTTCGCAATCGTGATTTTGTACCAGCTTCATTTCCACTCTTCAGGTCAATGTAGCAGAGGTAGGACATCGCACAGGCCTGTATGTAAGGCGATGGTATCTGCTCGGCAATGGCGATTGCCTTTTTAAGACAATTTCGAGCTTCCTCGGGTTGTCCGAGAAAAGCTAGAACTGCTCCCTTGATGGCAAAATGATAGCCGGTAAAAAACGGCCCACCGGCTCTTTCTCGCATCTCGGTAGAAAGCTCAATATCGTCTATGGCGTTCTGTGCATTTCCGTGCAAGGCATTGATAAATCCTCGCCACTGCAGAAGCTGGCTGGTCATGTGTTCGCTTGAAGCGGTTTTTGAGACAAACATTCCCTGTTCGATCAGATCCAGGGCATCGTTGAGTTTACCCGCTGAGATCAAACCTATGGCGGACCAGACATAGAGGTAGGGAGCTGCGACTGTCTGCCTCACGACTTCCCGATCGACACCTTCGAGAACCAGATCCTTGTGATACAAAAAGGCCTGAAAACGACCGTACATTGATAATTCGCAAAGCTGCATAACATGCAGGGTTAACCGATTGCTCATCCCGACCAGCGGGTCGCTGACTAAGGTGTAGGATTTTTCGATCTCCATTCTAGCCCGTCGACCGTCGCCGCTGAGCAGGCCGATATAACCGAGAATGAATCTCGATGCCGCCAGAAAGTTTTTGCTGCCAATACGCTCAGCCAGATCACATCCCCGTTTCGCGTAATGGCGGGCAAGATCCATTTTGCCATCAAAAAAGCAATATCCGGCAGCCAGGTTTCTCACCACGATGATTGAAATATCGCGGGGCAGATCCCTATGAATGGCTTCGAAAAGTACTCTTGTTCTGCCAAGTAGTTTGGACCCCTCGCGGTAGCGACCGGAAATGACGAAGTGGAAATAGATGATCTGGGACAAGGTCATGAGTTCCCCTACCTCGTCATTGTTTTCGATGAATATCTCAATGCAGTTTTGAAAATAGGGGAGGGTGGTCTGGGGGTGAAAATCGGTGGTCAGCAGGGCGTGGAAAAAACTCAACCAGCCGTATTCAAGAAGAATCTTTTCAGGGATTGTCTGCAGAATAGCCAGAATTGTGACGGTACGATTGGCTGAAATGAGTTTGAGTCCTTGTTCCTTGAGCACCAGTTCCATTCTCTGGTAATCCTCGCCAAGTCTTAGCGATTTCAGTGCCCTCTCGACCTGATCATGATGGAGATAATGATCGGCGGCCAGGCTATAGATGTCGGAGATAGTTTCAGGGGGCAGCAATTGTCGACCTTTTGATTGCAGAAATTCTTGAAAAAGGTGGTGGAAACGGAACATTCGGGACGAATCATCGAGGTGGTAGACGAAAAAGTTCTGATCCGCAATTTTACCCAAGTGCTCATCAAGTTTTTCAATATCGATCAATTGTTGAGCAAAATCGATGTTGATTTCATCCAGGAAGCTAAGCTTGACGAACGCTTCATGGAACATTTCTGGGATCTGGGTAAGGATCTCGTCCTGAAAAAAGCTCAGCATAAAGCTGTCCAGCCCTTTACCAAACAAATCAGGTTTGCGGGTCATGACATTTTCGGGTTTCACCGATTTGGTGCCGCCGGCAAGGGGACTGGCAGCAAGGACTATTCCCATTATCCAGCCGTTGGTGATGTCCAGAATATGTTCTGCCTCGCTACGGGCAATTTCCGTCCCCAGAACGGTGTTGTACAAACACTCGATATCTCTGAGTTCAAGGGCGAGGTCGTCACTGTCCAGATAGATCACATAGGGATTCTTGCGCACAGCCCTGGCCTCCAGCCTCAGCGGGTGCCTGCTGACCAGGATGTAATGTAGATTAGGCGGCGAGGTGTCAATTAGGTAATCGAGCAGCTGATTGGTGAGTTGTGCCTCACTGATCAGGTGAAGATCATCAAGCACCAGAAAGATGTCAGAGCCCAAAGCTGTATCGATGTCATTTAACAAAATATTGGCGCAGACCTGCAGGTCCATCGGCCCGACTTGCCCGTTGTCGAGAATGGCTTCGAGCTGGGGTGAACTGAAATCGTTGAATTTGCGAGAAAACGCTAGGTTCAAGGCGGCAAGCAGAACCACCGGATCACTGTCCTCGGCACCAATCTGATACCAGACATAGGGAGTTTTAGAATGTTCGAGATATTGATAAACAAGTGTCGTCTTTCCTTGCCCGGCCTGGGCTTCGACGATGATGATTCGACCGGCAAAAACACTTTCACCGGTTCGATCTGCAATAATTGAGTGACGGTCTATGGACTGGGATGAGTTTATACGGGGAGGGTAAAACTTGTTGGCGGCTATCGATTGCTGGATTGAGACAGTGAGAGGTGTGGTCATAACGGATCGAACTCCCTTGGTTGATTATCCCTGCGATTTCCCTGATGCCAGAGAAACTGACGACATATGCCTCTGATTATATTAGCCTCCTTTGACGACAATCTTACACGACCAAGAAATTGCCTGATATTTCTCATCCAATAATGCTGACTTTTCTCGTCGAGAAAATCTATCTTCAACAGTGCTTCCTGCACGTGGCGGTACATCCCCTCAAGCTGAAAGGTTGATGCATATTGGGGTTCCGCGGCCTCCTCTCTGCTCATTTCAACAATGGCATAGTAGAGTTCATAGCAGTGAATCGCCACTGCCTGAGCCAGATTGAGCGAGGCGAATTCTGCTGTTGGGATACAAGATGTATACTGACAGAATTTCAAATCATCGTTGGTCAGTCCTCGATCCTCAGGCCCAAACAAAAAGGCCACTTTATTTTGAGCAAGGAGGGGTAAAATCTCTTCAATAATGTCCCTTGGGGGGCGTTCCAACGTCCTCTTCCTGCCCAGTCTGGCAGTGGTGCCAACCACAAAACTGAAAGGGGCAAGAGCTTCCTCAAGGTGGGTGTGGCGCTCCATGGTTTCAATAAGGTGTACCGCTTTATGGGTGGCCATCTTGGCCATGTCTTCATAATTCGGAGCTTCGTCTCTGACGAGAATAAGTTGGGAGATCCCCATATTGAAGCACATACGGGCGGTAGCTCCAATATTTTCAGCGTACTTGGGGTGCTTCAGGACAACAGCCAGGTTGGCCAGCATGGTTTTGGAATCGATCATGGTTATCGGCTAAAAAAAAGAAGGGGCTGCCAGATTCACTGACAGCCCCTTTGATGAGTGGTGGTAAAGCTTTATCTGTGGACGAGAGTCAGTTTTTCTGGCCCGAGTCCTCCAGTGATATCCGGCTTATTTTTTCGTATTCTTCTGCCTGTTTGTCTGGCGTTGTCGGCATCAGACGCTTAAGTAATGGAACCATGCCTTTTTCAGATTTTTCAAACAGACCTTCTGCTTCTTTGAGTGTAATTTGCCAGGCTGGAGCAAATCCAGGTGCCTTCTCGAACATAATGTCCAGCGCTGTCTGGTAGATGAAGTATTGGCGTATTTCCTTGCGGCCTGGTTTCTGGTTTAGTGACTGCACGGTAATGCGGAGGTTGTCACGCTCCTGTTTGAGTCGATCCAGTTCGGTTTTACGTCGTTCATTTTCACTGGAATCGATTTCAAGTTTGGTGTGCAGATGAGAACGTAGCCGGTCGACTTCCTTGCTCAACTCGTTACGCCTGATAAAGCCACGGATATAAATAATGACGCAGAATAAAATGCCAAGCGCAAGCCCTTTGGCAAAAGGATTGGAGATTATTGCCATAAACCAGCTGGTGGTTTGTTCCATTATTCTTCCTCCCGGTATCTGGGTGATGTATGACGTCAAGATAGGTCAGCACGAAAATAACTGAACTAAATATGCCAAAAATTGGTCCCAAGTCAAGAAACAAAAAGCATGGTCACTACTTTGCAGAATTAAAACCAGTCGATGATCGTTCTATTTAAATTTCTATACTATTGAAGAGTCGGCCATTTCTAAGGACCCAGATCATTTTATTTCTAAAGAATATCAGCCGGCAACCGTAAAGATAATTTTGCGAGTGCTCATATCCACCTCGGTCAACTCGACGTCGATAATCTCGCCGACCTGAAGAATTTTTCCGGTAATGTCGCCAATCAATCGATGTCGCTTCCAGTCGTGCAGGTAGTAGTCGTCGGTCAGACTGCTCAGGAAAACGGTGCCGCTGACGAATTGACCGAGCAGATCGACAAAAAACATGGTGTCAGAAAGAGATGAGATGATTGCTTTGAATCGTTCTCCTATACGCTGTTCCATAAACCTGCACTTAAGTCGCTCTGCCATCTCTCTTTCGGCCGAGATGCTGTTGCGCTCCCGCTCCGATAAGTGCAGTCCGGCGTCTTTGAGCGAACGGTAAGGAGCCGGAGATAGATCTTCTGCAGATTCACCTGTTGAGCTGATTAAATTGGCGAGCAGCCGGTGTACGATCAGATCGGGATAGCGTCTTATCGGTGAAGTGAAATGAGTGTAATTGGGGGCGCCAATACCAAAATGTCCGGTGTTGTCAATGCTGTATCGGGCTTGCTGTAAAGTTCTGAGAAGCAGACTGTTGACGATTAACTCTCGGTCGGTTTCCTGTACCTGGTTGACCATACTGTTGTACCAATTAGGGGTTGGCTCGGCGTTACCGGGGTTGAGGCCGAAAGCATTGGCAATGGTTGCGAAGTTCTTGACTTTGTCGGGATCAGGTAGTTCGTGTATGCGATAGAGTAGATCTACTCCAAGTTCGTCAAAAGTCCCCGCCACCGCCTCGTTTGCTGCCAGCATAAATTCTTCGATGAGTTGATTGGCAAAGCTTCTCTGTTTTCCTTCGATGGCGACTATCCCACCGGTTGCATCGAGCCTGATTTCTGCTTCGGGAATCGTGAGTGCAATGCTTCCTCGCACCATCCTTTGACGTTGAAGTGCTTCTCCAAGTTCAGTCGCCCATTTCAAAGGAGTAAGAAATGTTTCGAAGCGTCGCCTTGTCTCAACATCCTTGTCGACGATGATTCGTTTTACGATTGCATAGGTAAAGCGCATTTTGCTTTTGATGATTGATCTGGCAAAGCGCTTTTTCAGCAGCAGTCCTTGACGGTCGAAGTCTAGTACCGCTGTCATGGTCAGGCGATCCTCGTCGGCCATCAGGCTGCAAAGATTGTTGCTGAGGTTCTCAGGTAACATGGGCACTACAAAGCCTGGAAAATAGGTGGAAGTGCCACGTTCGTAGGCTTCTTCGTCGAGCTTGCTGCCAGGTTTTACATAGGCGGCTACATCGGCGATTGAAACGTAAAGTCGATACCCGTGCCGCAGTTTTAGGACAGCGATGGCATCATCGAAATCCTTGGCATCTTCACCGTCGATTGTGTAGTGCAAAAGATCACGTAAGTCCTCACGATCCACGATGTCCGGGGCGGTTTCAACCCGTTTTGCTTCCAGAAGAGCTTCCGGGCTGAATTCACCAGGAAGGTCATATTTCTCAGCCACCATCCTGATCTGAACTTCTGGCAGGTCAGGATTTCCAAGAATCTCTACAATCTCACCGTGTACTGAGGAGGGTGTCGATTTTTTTTCATCCAGTCTGACAATAACCACATCACCGATTTCTGGTTTGTCGGTCGATTTCTGGAGCTGGCCCAGAACGATGGTAAATGGAAAGCGGGGATCCTCCGGGTAAACCACATACCGGTTGCCTTGGACATGAAAATAACCTGTCAGATCCGAGGAGCTATGTTCCAGACTTCCCAGGACTTCAGCTTCTGGGTTCTTTCTACGGCTCTTGAGATTAACCAACATCAAAATTCTGTCCGCATGGCGCGCCGAAAAAAGCTCTGAGCGAGGAATAAAAGGATCTTCGAATGTTGTTTTTCTTTTACCAAGAGAGTCAACGTCAGTGGCAAATCCGAATCCAGCCGGCTTCATTTCCAGGGTTCCGGTGTAAAAAGGGGCTGTACGATTGAGCGCTAACTTGCTCTTACCTTTGCCCTCAACAAGTCCGCGCCGAACCAGACGGGCGATTTCCTCTTTACACTCAGTGTTCGTATATCCGCTTTTCTGAAGTTTTTTCAGCAGCTCACGCTGATCCAGCGGCTGTTTCACTAGAAAAAGATTGAAGAGGAGAAGACGGGCGAGAGGTGAGAGGCTCGGATGTCTTTCGGGCGTACGGCGGCGATTACGTCGGTTTTTATTTCGGTGTCTGGCCATTGGTCTGGAGTTGAGGCGCTTGTTTTGTGCACTAAAACGCTACGAAATTTTGATCCCGTGAAGAGCAGGTGAGGATCGGATTAAACCCGCACCCAAAGGGGGTGGAAACAGTCCGTTTACAGAGGCGGATCGGAAGAAGAGCAGCCACTTCTCATTCCGGGTGAGGAAGAGGTTTTGCCCATTTTGTTTTGCATCGAAGCCTGTTGATTTTCCATATAAAACAGTGTATTGCCTTTATCGATCGGGGCCTTAATGTAACACAGATGAGATATTCCGAACATAAAAAGTGTAAGAGGGATCCGTATCGGCCCGCCACGGTATCATATCCATGACCAGAATTCCATTTGATCTAGAGCTCTACCGCAATCAGATGAGATCTTATATAAGCGGCAGGCCCTATGAGCAGGTATTCTGGGACGCGCTTGATTTTGCCACAGAGGCTCACGATGACCAATGGCGCCGATCCGGTGACGCCTACATACTGCACCCCTGCTCTGTTGCCAAAATTCTGGCCGAGGAGATGGACATCACCGACCCGGAAATTCTGGCGGCCGCGCTACTACACGACACCATTGAAGATGTTGAAGAAGTTACTGCCGAGGTTGTGGGAGAACGGTTCGGCAGTTATGTCCAGGCCATCGTTGAAGGCTGCACGAAAGTAACCCACCGTTCCGTTGATCGGCAGACCCAGAGGAATCTGGCCCATCGCAAGATATTTTCTGGAGCAGCGCTGCGCCCCGAGGTAATGCTGGTCAAACTGGCTGACCGGCTGCATAACCTGAGGACGCTGAAGGCCATGCCGAAGAACAAACGTCAGCGAATCGCTGATGAAACCCTCGACATCTACGCTCCGCTGGCCACCGTCTTCGGGTTGTTCAATATGAAGCGGGAAATGTACAATCTGGCGTTATCCTATAAATTCCCCAAACAAGGCACCAAGCTGAGCAATTTCATCCGGCAGCTCGCTGGTTCCCAAGAATCATTGCAGATAGTCGAGCAGATCAGAATTGCTGCCAAAGATGCTGACCTGAAATGTGATGTGTCCCGGAGGATAAAGGATCTGTGGGCCTACTACGATACGGCCCATAAAATTTTACTGCAGAAGATCGAGACCCCTATTGAAATAATCATTTTAGTCTCCTCGATTTCAGAATGCTACAGAGCCCTGGGCGTCGTTAATCAAACTTTTAGACCAATACCAAGAACCATCAGGGATTTCATTGCCAACCCGAAACCGACCGGCTATCAGGGGCTTCATGCCCGGGCAATCATCGGGGGACAGCGGTTTCTGTTTAAAATCAGAACCAACAAGATGGCCCGCAAGGCACAACGCGGTGTTTTCCGAAACTGGAGTTCAAAAAGTGGAAAACAGGGTCAGTTCATAGTTGAACTCAAGGAGATGCTCGATATCATCGGCTCTGAGGAAATTGTGAGCTACCGTGATCTTATCGCTGCCGGAGGGAATAAAGAAATCTATACCTACACGCCCCAGGGAGACCTCATCTGTCTCCCTATAAAATCGACGGTACTCGACTTTGCCTTTCGGGTACACACCGAGATTGGCCATACTTGTACCCAGGCGTTGATTCGCAACGAAAAAGTCAGCCCCGAATACCGGCTCAAAGACGGACAGATGGTGAAGATCATCAGGGCCAGGAAAAAAGTTGCTTTTCCGCAGGAGATGCTGCAGATCTGCCAGACCCCCAAAGCCAGGTCGGAACTGTCGAAGAGCTTCCGCCTGAGAGGGCAACGGGTAGCTCAGGAGATCGGTCAAGCGACCCTGCAGCAGGAGATGCTGCGCTATGGGCTGCCGCGTGATCTTCTGGACAGTAAGGACATGTTCAAGGTCGTCGAATCTTTTTCACTCAAAGACAAGAAGACGCTATTCAGTCATATTGGTTCCGGCAGGATCAGGCTGCCCGAGGTTATCGAAAGTATCCGCCAGCATCTTTTCGACGGCGCTTCCTTCCTGGTTAAACCCACCGGTGAGTTCAACAAAATCAAACTCAACACTCTGGATCCGGTTTTTATCAAACTCTCCTCATGCTGCAAACCGAATCCGGCCGACAAGATGAACTGTGCGCTGTTGACGGCGAATGCCCTCTCGGTGCATAACAAGAACTGCGAACGGCTGCACCAGATAAAGTTTCAGAGAGAGGACGCCGTCGATATTTCCTGGGAGCGTTCCACGCCGATCACCAAGGTGCAATCCATTCTCTTCGTCCAATGTACCAGAGAGGAGGCTCTGACGGCGGTGGGGACAGCACCCAGTCAGATGAGAATGATTGATATGTCACGCTTGTTGAATCACTCCACAGACCGGCAGGAGTGGAATTTGAAATTCGAGGTCAAGGATCTTAGCGGCCTGCAGAAGATCTTGCGTCATTTCGACAAAAGTCATCTCGACTACGAATTTTACCTGGATTTTTAACAGGCAGCCGATTATCTGCTAACTGCTCTTCTCCATTTCATGTCCACGGTAGTTGCTCAGTACCGAAGAGAGCATATCCGGCAGATCATTTTTCTGCCTTGAGCTGCGCCGCAGCTGTTTCAGTGTTTTATCCAGGGTAAGCACCTCGCCCAGGAATACATGTCTT
Organism: Desulfocapsaceae bacterium; assembly: GCA_051010975.1. Taxonomy (GTDB): domain Bacteria; phylum Desulfobacterota; class Desulfobulbia; order Desulfobulbales; family Desulfocapsaceae; genus JABDQA01. The sequence continues at coordinate 18,057 of JBPCUV010000415.1, read as the reverse complement.
AGAATAAGGGAAATGAGGCGGGTGATAGTTGTCAGATTGGAGATTCTCGACTGCAGATGCTGGTCCCGGTCAAAGGCGGTAGAGGCAAAAATCTCCACCGGGTCTCCCTCCATTTCGCTGACCGACACATACCAGGTGTTCTGCTCCCGGTCTCGGGTTCGATATCTCACTGCGTCGAGCACATCAGGTAAATCTCTGGGGTCGTTGTCACCGTTATCACCTTGCTCAATCTCTCTTCCGGTCAGTGTACAGAGCTTTTTAACCAGGTCTGGTCTGGTGGTCAGCACCTCCGCCACCCTGTAACAGGATGGGCAGAATTCATTGCCGTGTTTCTCGGTGAGCAGGTCAGATTGACCGCATCCGTCGCAGAGTTCCATATCAGCAGATTTTTTCATGGGGCCAGGCTCCAGTGTGAAGTTCTGAGGTAATATATTGTTCCAGTAATCTCTGGAATTCTTCGCCTGATATTTCACGGGCACCCAGAGAGATGAGGTGATCGGTAGTCATCTGGCAATCAATCAATCGATACCCCTGTGATTTAAGAAAATTAACCAGATGAATCAAGGTCAATTTTGAACAGTTAGGCAAGGCTGAAAACATCGATTCACCAAAGAAGACCTTTCCCAGTGCGATTCCGTACAATCCTCCTACAAGCTCGGAGTCCTGCCAGCACTCGACAGAGTGAGCGAAATGGTGTCGGTGGAGTTCCTCGTAAGCGGTGATCATTTTCCTGGTGATCCAGGTCCCCTCGTTCTCTTTCCTGGGAATGGTCGCACATTTTTCTATGACCCGGTCGAATGCTGCGTTTATGGTCAAAGTCATGGAGCTGTTCTTCTGATAGCGTCGAAGTCGCTTGGATATTCTCAAATCCTCGGGAGCCAAAACCAATCTAGGAGAGGTGAACCACCAGAGAATCGGGTCACCCTCAGAAAACCAGGGGAATATGCCGTTTCGGTATGCGGCAATCAGACGGGCCATACTGAGATCTCCTCCAACGGCTAGCAGTCCGTTTGGTTCCGCCAGATTAGGAGACGGGAAAACAATATCTTCAATCAGTTGAAATACAGGCATGAATGATAAAAGTTTGGAAGATTGTGGTGATTTTGGTGCAGAAGTCAGTCTGATATCTGATTAGAGAATAATCATTATCAAGCCCATGAGGATCAGGCCCAGTAAAATAATCTTTCGGTAAGCATCGCTAGGGATTCGCCGATAGACAAAAGAACCGCCAAGGACGCCGACCAGCAGAAAAGGGATGCTCACAAAGAAATAGATCACGGTTTGCAGTGTGGTTATCCCAGTCAGGGCATGGGTGGTCGCCGACATGATTGAAGTAAACATAAAAAAACCGGTCAGTGTCGCTTTTATCTGGTCTTTGCTCCAGTCGGTCAGGGTCGTGTAGATGATGATCGGAGGACCGCCCGTACTGAGGGAAGCCCCAATGAGACCAGCCACAAAGCCAGTTGGCCAGGGCCAGAACCGGTGCAGCGAGCGGGGCCGGGGGGTGGCTATGAGGCTGTAGAGAGAATAGAATATGAGCAGTAGTCCTAAAAGCATACGCATTATCGTAGAGTCAGCGGACTTTAGTATCGTCGCCCCGAGAAGAATTCCTGGAATTGCCGCCACGCAGAAAGGAGCAATTCTTGAGAAGGAAATATCTGTCCTTAGCTGGACGGTAAGCGTCGTGGTGATTACTACACTGCTGAGGGTCACCAGAGGGACAGCTGTTTGAACCTCTAGAAAGAGACAGAGTAACGGCATGGCCGCCAGTCCCATACCGAAACCGGTCAATCCCTGGATGAAACCGGTAGCGAGAAGGATCACACCTATGGATAGGCTGATGAGCATTGACCATTATCCTTTTGCATAAAAGTATCTTTATGTTACAAGTCTGTGGTGATATCAGGGCAGGGAAATGATATAACTATAAATCTCTCTGAATGTACAGGAACCATATGAAACCAAACCGACAACCCTTTCAGGATATAGTAGACACCACCATATTTTTTGGTGGTGGTGCGCGAAGGGAGATTGTCGATGATATAAAAGCGGCGCTTAATGCTGACGTGCAGCTGCTCACTCTCACCGGTACCGACGGTTCAGGTAAGACCATGCTCTGCCGTATGGTAGAGCAGGAACTCAAAGACAGTGCTGAAGTACTTTTCTTTGATCAGGGTGCTGAATCTTTTGACGAGGTAGTTAATCGCATTGCGGCCCAGGTGGAGTTTGAGGACACCGAAGAGGTGCCCGACAGAAACACTCAACTGGAGAAAGCAGTAGAGATCCTGAACCGGCAGAACCGCCGGTTGATCATCATTCTTGATGGTGCTGAAAAGATATTTCTGGCAACGCTGGAAAGAATCCGGAGAATGATCGACCAGGTAAATACCGAGCGGCTTGCCCTGCAAGTGCTGTTCAGCGGGAGGCCGCTTTTTGCTCTTAATTTCAAGCAGCTTGGAATCATCAATTTCAAAATTGTCGAGGAAAAGCATTTCAGCCTCGACCCGCTTGATGGCAAGAATACCAATCTCTATCTGAACCACTGCCTCGATGTCTCAGATACAGCCGAGCAGAAACGATTTTCTCTGGCCCAGGCAGTGGAGATAGCAGACATCGCTCGAGGAAATTTCAGGCTTATCAACCAGCTGGCTGGGAAATTTCTTGATTTGAAACGGCTGGCCAGCGAGAATGATGCGGCCTCGGAAGATGAGTATGATGATGAAGGCTCCGACTCCCCTGGGCTACATTCCAAGCTTTCAGCCGGATTGGGAAATGTCGATCTGGATTTTCTCAAAGTACCCAGGCTAGGATTCCGTTGGTATGCTGCCGGCGCTGTTATTATTGCCCTCGTTCTTATTAGAGTGCTGTTCTGGGGAGGGGATGAGGAAGAGAGTGAATCTATTCCCGGATCCGAAAATGTTCCCGATTTGACTCTTGAAAAGGTTGAGCCGGATCCAATTGAAATCCCTCAGCTGTCACAACCAGTGGAACCGCTGCAACCTCCTTCGCCGGCGATAGCTCCGGAAGAACCACAACTCCTGGTTGAAAAGGTTCGCCCATCGGAGGTGGTCGCCGAGGTAGCTGAAGAGACAGGCGAAGAAAGTGGTTCGGAAGTGATAGCAGACGAGACGGTTGAAGACCCAGTGCCAGCCCCCCAAACAGCTGAGCTGAAAGATCTGCACACACCATCGCCAGAGGAAACTCAGAGCTCAGAGACAACTGCCGAGCAGTTAGAGAGCCAAGAAACTCAACAGGCGCAGGAGATGCCACCAGCTGAACTGATAGAGCCGGAGGAGGTTGTTCAAATACCAGAAGAAGCACCGGTTCAGGTCCAAGAGGAAAGCGCTGCGGCAGAGACGGTTTCTGAAGATGAGGGGCTTGACGTCTCCTCGGAAACGGTTCCGGTAGAGGTACCGGCAGAGCAGCGGCAAGATCCCGCGGCAGCAGAGAATCTTTTGGAAGAGCCAGCGACAAGTGAAAATACTGTCTCAGCCGAATCGATGCCAGTTCCCAAACTGACCGTTTTGCCCAAGAAAAAGCCTTCGATTGAATCGGTACCTTTTGATGTGGTCACTCTCCAAAGCGATAGCAAGAAAAAACCGGATCAGATAGCCGCATCGGCTCCACCTGTCGAAACAGAGACTGCTCAGCGGCAAACGGCTGCGAGTACACCGGAAGAAGTACAACCTCCGGCTCTGATCGAAGAACAAGTTGAACCGACAGTGGTTGTTCCGGATCCGGAAGAGGTTGCCTCTATTGAAGAGACGATGGAGAATGACTCAACCCTGATACCCGCGAGGCCAGAGCGGCAAGCGGATGCAAATGATTCCGGAGCTTTTTATGCCCAGCGCCTGGCAGCCGGCTCCCGCTGGTTGGTAGGAGGGAGTAGAAATAAATACACAGTTCAACTTATGGTCTTGAACTCGCAGGATGCCCAGCAAAATGTCCGCTATATGCTCTCCGACAAAAGCTATCGGCCGATTGTCGATCAGCTCTATATCCTCAGAAAATCCAGACAGCCTCAGACGGTAATGCTCTATTGGGGCGAGTTCGATTCTCCTGCCGAGGCCCGTCAGGCCAAAGATCAACTGCCAGACTTTTTAAGCCGGCTTGAACCGTTCGAAATTCCCGTCAAAGATGCGGTTGCCAAAGCCAGGGCCGGTCAGTAGGACCGCAATTTCCCGGGACAGGAGCAGCTCGATGCAGAACCTATCGACCAATGATTCCACCTATCAGACAGTCAGCGGCGGATCCAAGCCGCTGTTTCCTAGCCTAACCTTCTATTCCCGTTTTCTGAAAGTGGTCTACCAATCTGCTGCTCTTGCTAAACGAGGGGAGTATACCACTGAAGTATGGCAGGAGCACTCGATTAGGGTACTTCGAGCACTGGAATCGGTCGGTGTCGAGTTTGACGTGCGGGGCCTGGAACATCTAAAGGCAGTCGATGGGCCTGTCATTTTTGTTGGCAATCACCTGAGTGTCCTCGAGACGGTCACTCTGCCTTCCTGGATTCTCTCCTATAAACCATTCACTTACGTGATAAAGCAGAGTCTGCTTGAGGTTCCGGTGTTTAAGCATGTGATGCGTGCCCGGAACCCGATTGCGGTGACCCGTACCAATCCGCGTCAGGACCTCAAGACAGTGCTTGAACAGGGTCTAGAGCGAGTCTCTCGTAACCTGTCGATCATAGTCTTTCCTCAAACCACCAGAGCAGCCTTTAACCCAGAACAGTTCAGCACCATAGGTGTTAAACTGGCTCGCAGGGCAGGGGTTTCTATCATCCCGCTGGCGCTGCTTACCGATGCCTGGGAGAATGGGAATATTTCCAAAGATTTTGGCAAAATCGTTCCTTCCAGAAAAGTGTTTTTCGCATTTGGGGAACCAATTCGTGTCGAAGGCAAGGGCAGCGATGAGCACCAGCAGATCATCGAGTTCATCGAGTCGAACCTGGCCGGCTGGGAGCGGGAACGAAAATAGAAGCTTTGGCCCCGGTCTTAAATGGTAATACCGAGGCGCCTGAGAAGAGAGCTGAAATCAGGCTGGTCGAGACGTTTCAAACCGATTTTATCCGCATAGCCTAGCGCCTGACGATAGTGTTCCGGGCTTATAGTTGTATGTAGTTCCTCATGGTCGTCTATCTTTCCGCAGGGGCGGTATTGGTCCATCACGTTGACGTAGGTGTCTGTGGATATCTGCTGGGCGATGAATTCTAAAATGGCCTTCGTTTCGTCAAGTCCGCCGGGCATTAACAGATGTCTGATCAGCAGCCCATGGCGGGCGATGCCGTCTTGATCTATATACAGATCTCCTACCTGCCGATGCATTTCTTTGATTCCCTGCGAAACTATTTCCGGATAGTCGGCTGCGCCGGCATATTTCTCAGCAGTCCGGCTTTCCCAGAATTTAACATCAGGCATGTAGATGTCGATCAGACCATCGAGCAACTGCAGGGTCGGTACAGAATCGTAGCCGCTGCTGTTGAATACCAGCGGCAGGGTTAGTCCATTCTCGTAGGCCGGGATGAGTGCTTCCAGGATTTGAGGAACCACATGACCGGGGGTGACGAAATTTATATTGTGACAGCCTTGGGTCTGGAGCTCCAGCATTATAGAGGCGAAGGTTTGGGCATCGACCTCGGTGCCTGCAGACGGATTATGGCTGATATCAAAGTTCTGACAAAAGCTGCAGCCGAGACTGCAACCCGAGAGAAATATGGTGCCCGATCCATGGCTGCCAACGAGTGGTTGCTCCTCGCCAAAATGTCTGTTGTAGCTGGCGATCACTGCTTTTTCCGCCGTTCCGCATACACCCATCTCTGCCTCAAGCCGGTTGACACCGCACCTTCTTGGGCATAGTGTGCAGCTGCGCAGTTCCTCATGGGACCGCTGAACACGCTGATTGAGAACTCCAGATTCAAAAAGTCTTTGTCCTTTGCTCTGCATTGACATTAGGTCTAGGGAATCGTGATGGTGCCCTGGATGCGGTCAAGCTCTGAGAGAGATTGGGCATAGACGACTTTCGAAAGATTTTCGTTCGAAAGGGCTCTGGAAAAATCCTGCTGGGCTATGAGTACGTCGAGGGTCGTCGACCGGCCGGCTTCAAATTTTATCTGTTCCGCTTCCAGCCTCTTTTCAGTGGCTATCGAGGTTTTGCGGGTCGCTTCGACGGCTTTGAGGGCCAACTCGACATCCCGGACCGTGCTTCTGACCGCACGTTTAATCTCCAGTTTCAACAATTCCATGCTGGTCTTGCTTTTGTTATGCGTCGCCAGGGCCTGCCGGTACTCGCCTTCCGCCAGTGAGTTGTTCAAGGGACGAGAGAAGCTGAGTCCCACTTGCCAACGGGTATCGCCATCAGAGAAAGAGTCGCCCAATGCCGCCGAATAATCCTCCGCCCTGGCCCCATATCCAAGTGTTCCTAGAATGTCTAGTGAAGGCTTGCGCCTGTTATCAGCCTTGTTCAACTGGAACTGTGCCGATTTGATCTGCAGCATAGCCGCCTGCAGATCGGGACGGTATTCCAGGGCATTTTCGTAAACCTTTATAACGTTTGGCTGTATTGGATCAGTGGATGGCTTATCGAGTGGTCTCAGTGGAATAAGCCAGTTCTCGCTGTTCATCAATAATTTTAAGTTGTCCTCGGCAAAACCGATCTCCCTTTCGCCGGTTATCAGGTCCTGCTCCCGTTGGGCGACTTCGGATTCGGGTTGAAATAGGTCAATGGCTGCCAGTTTACCCGCATCTATTTTGGTTGCTGTGTCATCTCTTAATTTTTTAGCCAGCGTCAGTGAAAGTTCCAACACCTCAAGGTTCTGATGGGCGAATACCAATTCCCAATAGGCCTGCTTGACCTGGGCAGCGAGATCGGCCGCATCGCTGTCTACCAGATAGGAGGAGGCCTCAAGCTGTGTCTTGGCGCTGTTCAGATCAGCCATCTGTGCCTCTCTGCCAAGCCCTCTGAGCAGCGGCTGACGTATTTCCAGGGTCAGATCGCTATTATAGATCGGGTCAAAGAAATAGAGATCAGAATCGGTGTCGAGGTTGCCGTTGTTCCAACTCAAACCCATCTCGGTACCTGGTGTAAACCGTTTCTGAACACCGGCGTTCCAAAGCGCGTTATTTTCTTCGCTGCCAGTAAATTCAGATACCGGAGTCTCACTCTTGCCGCCAGCGCCTATCTCGCCAGTCAGCTGGTAATCGAACACTCCCTCGGCGGCTTGAGTGGTGCCTTCGGCACTTACGACATCTTCTTTTCTCAATCTCAAACCGAGGTTTTTAAGCAGCGCGGTTTGCACAGCCTCTCCCAGACTAAGATTGATGCTCTGTTCTTCTGCGTGGGAGAAGGAAGCGGCTACACAGAGCAATAAACAAAGGCCAGGGACACGTAAAATTGATAAAGTGCGCATTATTTTGGTTCCTTAGGGATAAGAGGTTCACCGGCCAAATAGGGATAAGGCTTCCAGTAGATGCTCCTGACTTTATCAATGAGGCGCTGCCTGAAGTCAGAGGCCTGCTCGATAAGATAATAGAGTGTCGGCACGACGATAAGAGTCAGAAAGGTCGCAACCATTAGACCGAAGATGACTACCACAGCCATCGATCTCCACCACTGGCTCGATTCGCTGACCCAGGAAATGGAGAAGGTGTGAAAATCGAAGGACACTCCAGTCACCATGGGGATCAGTCCTAAAATGGTGGTGACGGCGGTCAGTAGAACCGGCCGCAGCCTGGTAGCCCCGGCCGAAATGACTGCGTCACGCAATTCATACCCCCGGACCCTAAGTTTGTTGGTGTAGTCAATCAGGACAATTGCATTGTTGACGACAACTCCAGCCAGGGAAATGACCCCGACACCGGTCATGATGATGCCGAACGGCTGGCGGAAGAGTGCCAGCCCGAGGAATGCACCTCCCAGTGAGAGTATAACCGAGGTCATGATGATAAATGGCTGGCTGACGGAATTGAACATTGACACCAGGATCAGAAAAATCAGTAAGAGTGCAACCAGAAAAGCCTTGGAAAGAAAATCCTCAGACTCCTTCTGAAATTCAAATTCGCCGGTAAATTTGGCGGAGTAGCCCGGAGGAAGTGGAAATTGGGTGAGATATTTCTCTGCCTCGGCCCTGGCCACCGGTCCTGGAATTTTTGTCTCGTCAACATTGGCTTTGACGGTCACCACTCGCTCATTATTGATTCGATTAATATTGCCGATCGATCCGGCAAAGGTGACATCGGCTATGGTCGACAGCGGGACCAGTTCGCCGGACGGGGTCGGCAGCATCAGTTCGTGCAGCACATTTACAACCTTGCGGTCGGCTTCCTTGAGCTGCACAGTAATGTCATAGTCGTCGCTTCCTTCTCTGAAAGAGGAAACTTCAAGCCCGTTGTAGGCACTTTTCAGGGCAAAACCTATCATACTTGTGGTCATGCCAAACAGCGCGGCTTTCTGGCGGTCGACTATAACTTGCACTGACGGTATCCCTTCGACAAAATCGTCCCGTACATCTTCAACGTGGGGAATTGTGACCAGTACATCCTTGATTTGCTTGGCGATTTCTCCCAATACAGTAAAATTGTCCCCGGCAACTTCTATGTTGATCGGAGCGCCGGTGGGGGGACCTCCGGCTTCCTTGGCAATGGTGATTTTGCCGCCTGGAATATTTTTAACTCGGTCGCGGATATCTTCCACGTCGATCTGCGATGATCGATGACGATCCTGCATTTCTATAAAGCGAACACCGATGTGATTTGGGGTATTGGCTGAAAAAGCAGAACCGCCGCCGGAAACCACGGTTCCTCTGGTATAAATACTCTCAACGTTTTTAAGATCACTGGGCCCAGGATTCGTTAAATCATTACCCAAGTCGTGATTTTTTGGGGCGAGAGCTGACAGCGGTGTAACATCCGGATCAACCGGACTACCGTCAATGTTGGTCTCAGTACCGCTCAAGGTATACTCAAGGCGCTTGGTGATCTGATCGATGTAGTCGATATCGGCACCTTCGGGTACATCGATGTTTACATAAATGCCGGCTGGATCAAGATCGGGGAAAAACTCGACAGGTTTCTTCAAACCGACTACCAGCAGCCAGCCCTGAAACATCAGAATTAGCACGCAGAAAGCAATACCGATGATAGCAAATGGTGTCTGCAGAGCCCTGGAAAGTGTTTTTGTGTAACGAGTAAGCAGAAAACCTTTAATCTCAGCTGGTTGTTCCAGAGATGCCCCCGACAGGCCAGCACCTATTCCGCCAGTGGTAGCTTTTGGCTGCTTGATCTTCATGAAAAGAGAAACCATGGCGGGATTGATCACCATCGCAACAAAGAGGCTTGATGAAAGGGTGACGATCAGGGTGAGCGGCAGATAGCTCATGAACTCACCCATGATTCCAGGCCAGAAGAGCATCGGCGAAAAAGCGGCAAGCGTAGTCAGAGTCGATCCCATAACCGGGTAGGCCACCTCCGCAGTCGCTTTCATTGCCGCGTCTACCCTTGATGCACCCTGTTCCATGAAGCGATAGGAATTCTCGACGATAACGATGGCGTTGTCGACCAGCATTCCAAGGGCCAGGGTAAGTCCGAACAATACGACCACGTTCAATGTAATACCCATGATGTACAGCACGGTGAAAGATAGCAGCATGGAAAATGGGATAGCAAGGCTTACCAGCAGGGCATTGCGAATGCCCATGACCACAAATATGACGATCAGCACCAGCATCAGACCGGTCAGAATGTTATTCTCCAGGTCTGCCACCATATTTTTGATTTCCTTAGATTTATCCATTACTTTGGTAATCTCGGTGCCCAGGGGCCAGCTGATTCGTGACTCATCTATTATCCGATCGACTGCATTGCTGATCTCGATAATATTTTCACCGGTGCGCTTTTTTACCGCGATATTTACTGCATCCCTGCCATTAAGACGGGAACGCGAGGTCTCTTCTTTAAAGTCATCGACCACATTCGCCACGTCTTTTAGATAGACGGGTTCTCCGTTGTGCACCGTCAGCACCAATCCGTATATTTCTTCAGGAGCGGTGAATTCTCCCGGGACCCTCAGTTGAAAGCGGCCATTGCCCAAACGAATTGCCCCGCCGGAAGTGTTCTGGTTTTCACTATAGACAACCGATTGAAAATCGTTGATCGACAGACCGTAATGGCCCAGTTTCTCAGAATCTACTTCGACTCTGATTTCTCTTTCGAGTCCACCTGTAACATCAACCTCCAAGACGCCGTTGATCGCTTCAATATTGTCTTCGAGATCGTCGGCGATCTTTTTAAGACAGGGGAGCCCGCAAGTGCCGGATAAGGAAAACACGACAACCGGCATCTCGGAAAAATTGACCTCGAATACGGTGGGATCATCTTCCAGGTCAGTCGGCAGTTCACCGATGGCTTCATCTACTTTGTCCTTAACATCCTGCAGGGCTTTGTCGATGTCGGTACCGGTGACAAATTCAACATTTATCGAGGAAAGTCCTTCGGCACTAACCGACTGGATTTTCTTGAGGCCATCGAGCCCTTTGAGCTTCTTCTCTATCTCAATGGTAACTCCAGTTTCCATATCAGTAGGAGATACACCCCGGTAACTGGTCGATACGAACACATTGGGGATAGTTATATCGGGATCACTTTCTCTAGGCAGCACCTTGTAAGAGTAAACGCCAACAATGATCAGGAGCAGCGCCAGGACGAGAACGGTTGTACTTTTTCTGACGGCGGTATCGGAAATAATCATAGCGTGTACTCTCCCGGATCGGTGATAACTTTTACCACTTTCACTTTGCGGCCGTCTTCAACGTCGCGATGCCCTTCAACAACCACGTGCTCTCCGGGATTAAGTCCTTCTGTTATTTCGATCATCCAGCCTTCCATGATGCCGGTTTGAACATCGCGCTTTTCCACCACACCGTCACTTTCGACAAAGATGTACTGTTCATTGTTGCGGGAGATAATGGAATAAAAGGGGATTGCAAGCGTCTCTTTACTACTCCGCTTGACAATATCAGCTCTGACGAACATGCCAGGCAGAATGGTGTGATCCGGATTGTCCAACTCCAGCTCGAGACGGTAAAGCCTGGCAAGTGTTTCTGGTGATGATGAGACGAAATGAATCTTGCCGCTTACCACATAATCACCGAGGGCCTTGATCTCGACGTTTATCCTGCTCAGTTTTCTCACCGCAGTGACGTCCGATTCGGGTATGCCGATCACTGCTTTAACCCGGTCGAGCTGCAGTATCTCACCGATCGGATCACCGACACCGAGAAACATCCCCGTCTTGGCATCCAGTCGTCGAACCACACCGTCAATCGGGGCTTTGACCATACAGCGCTCATAGCGGAGTTCTGCGTTGTCAAGATCGGCTTTTGCCGTCTGCATCCCGGTTTCTCGCGCTTCAAGTTCTGCGGGAGGAATTACACCTTTGGAGTATACTGATTTATCGCGCTCATAATCGGCCTTGGCAAGCTTATATGCTGCTTGTGCCCGTTCAAGCGCAATCCGATAATCGTCTGATTCGATTTTAAGCAGAATGTCGCCTTTCTTGACCATGTCTCCTTCGTTAACCAGAACTTCTTCAACTGTTCCGGCGATCTTGGCCGTCAGATCCAGATCGGTCCATGCTTCGACGGAACCTGGCAGGTTAAGGCGGTTGCTGATGGTGGTCGGTAAGGCCTGCATAACCACCGTATTGACAGGAGGTCGTTCCTGCGTGATAGCCGCTTCTTGTTCTGCCGGAATGGCCGCCTTTTTATCGCTGATAGTGTAAAAGAGCATGACAATCAATACGGCCATACCCAGAAGCACGAGACGGGGGAAGTTGTACCAGAAGAAAAAGACGATTTTCCCCCGCACAGATTTTGGTTTTTCATAGTCAGTTTTCATTATTTTCACCGGATAAAAATTTATGGGGCAAGACCTTCCAAAGTCTGAGTAATCAGGGTTTCCATCGCTTCGGGAATGTTTTCCGTGGGTATCATGCCGGTATACCAGCATGACAGCAACAGAAGATAGATCGCATAAATGTGGCCCGAGATGTGCATCAGCTCAAGATCCTGGCGAAGCTCGCAGCGTTCCTGGGCCCGCTGATAAATGGGATAGAGCATATCGAAATAATCATTCTGCACCTGAAAATCTTCTTCGGCCAAGGGTTCCTTGGGAAACACTTTCTCATGCAGATAGACCCTGCCGAATTCTTTGTGCTCGGTAACATAGTTGAAATCGGCCATGAAGATGATCATAAGCTGTTCGATGAGTGGTGTGTCGGGGTTGGTCTTAGCTGCCAGTTCACTCCTCGCAAATTCGAGTTGATCATCACAGAAGGCCTTGACGATATCTCTCTTGGTCTCGAAGTAGCTGTAGATTGTTCCTTTGCCAATACCCGCTTCTCTAGCAAGTTCTTCTATTGAGGTTTGCTCGAACCCTTTTTTCGAAAACAGCTTGATAGCTGAATCGAGGATACATCGTCTGGTTCTGATCTTGTTTTGTTCTCTAATAGAGCTCATGAGGTTACCAATGGTGTTGTATTCTGGTGCTGCGCGTGTGATTTCTGGTGCTGCGCGTGTGATTATCAGTATCGTTTGTATTTTTAAGTCATCAGATTTCAGAAATCCTGTCAAAAAATCACCGCAACAAAAGTCGACTGCGGTCGGATATTATCATAAAGTCGACTGAAGTCAAGAAAAAATCGACTACGGTCGTATTTTATATTAAAAATATAATAAAACAGAATGTTACCTAACATTTTCCCAACATCGATATTGTTTTCCTTTGGCATATGGAAATGCACTCGGATCGAATCTTGAAGCCTGTATTGCCAAGCCGGTCGGATAGACTTATGGTAGACCGGTTCGGTTAGGATTATTGAGGCGCCAGAGATTTCACCAAGATCGGTGAGCAACCAAAATAACTGAAGTTTCAGGTAGAAAATGGAAATCCAGGCATGGTTAAGTCAATCACTAGGTAATCTTGCCAGCATACTGCAGTTCGGTTACGCCTTCGGGGCTGGTATGGTCTCAGCGGTTAATCCGTGCGGTTTCGCCATGCTGCCCATATACCTTTCGCTCTACCTGGGTGCCGATGAGGAGCAGTACAGCGAACACCCATGGTATATAAGGGTTGCCCGGGCTGCCGGGGTAGCGGCTGTGGTCACTGCCGGATTCGGATTGTTGTTTGGTGTGCTTGGCATCATCGTGTCGGCGGGTGGGTCATTTCTTCTGGCTGCGATGCCCTGGTTATCAGTGATCGTCGGGATCTGTCTGGTGCTGCTTGGGGTGTGGCTGATGCTGGGCAAACATGTATCACTTGATTTTATGACCAGAATCTCGTCGAAGATCGGTGATCCTCGCCACATCAGTGTGAAAGGTTATTTCCTCTTTGGCCTCGGATTTGGAGCCACATCGCTGGGCTGCACCTTGCCGATTTTTCTCGTAGTTGTCGGTGGTTCGCTCACTTCAGGTGATTTTCTCTCGGGTCTTACGCAGTTTATCCTCTATATCTTAGGCACCGGGTCCGTATTGTTGACTATGAGTGTCGGAATGGCTTTTATCAAGGGCGGCACCGTCCTCTCTTTTTTCCGGCGAATTGTCCCGTATGTAAACAAAATTTCAGCTGTTTTTCTGATTCTGGCGGGAAGCTACATCTGTTACTACTGGCTTAAAAGCGGTCTGCTGTTTGTATCATGAACAAGCAGTTAAGCCGCGGTATGATCGCAGCTTCACTCTCTTATACGATCTGGGGGATTCTTCCTCTTTACTGGAAGTCACTCGATCACCTACCTGCCTATGAGATACTGGGCCATCGTATGGCCTGGTCGCTCCCGTTTATTGTCTTATTTCTTATCATCACCGGCCAGCGCTCAATCCTGCACCAGCTCAAAGATAAGAGGTCCTTGATAATCTCAGCCGCCAGTGCAACTCTATTGGCGATCAACTGGTTGATCTATATCTGGGCCGTCAATGCCGGCCATATCGTAGAGACCAGTCTTGGCTATTATATTAACCCTTTGGTGACGGTCGGTTTCGGTGTCTTTTTCCTTAACGAACGTTTGCGGGGTGGTCAAATTGTGGCCATAGTGCTGGCCGGTGGAGGGGTGATCTATCTGACCCTGGTGTACGGTAAGTTTCCCTGGGTTGCCCTGGCACTGGCTATCACCTTTGCTATATACGGGTTGTTTCACAAGAAAATTGGGATTGCCCCGGTAAAAAGCCTCTACCTCGAGACACTGATATTTTTTCTGCCGGCGGTGGCCCTTATCATCTATCTCGGAAAAGATGGCAGTTCCGGATTTGTGCACGGGGATGGGATGACCATGGTGCTGCTCGCCGGAACCGGATTGATCACCACCGTCCCACTTCTGTTGTTTGGCTATGCAGCCCAGAAGATTCCACTGTTTCTCTTGGGAATCCTGCAGTATACCGCGCCGACTCTCAATCTGATTATCGGCGTCTTTGTCTATGGTGAAGAGTTTCCCCTCAACCGGATGATAGGCTTTATGTTGGTCTGGAGTGCGCTGCTTCTTTTCGTGCTTGAGGGTATAGTACAAAGAGCCCGTCAGCAAAGGGCTCTGGCGGTTGGAAGGGATTAAAATTCATCCATCATACCATTAAGAAAAACAGTGATTATAGTTGTATCAAAAGGGTCTTTGCATGATGTGACAGCAGGCCGACTCTTCTCTTCTTTCACTCCCTCTCTCCACCAGGCCTGGGGAAGCATCATGCTGAGGCCCCGTTTTCTTTTCAGGCCAGGCGGATGGCCCGGGCGACCTCAACTGCCTGCCTGGTCGCCTCCACGTCGTGAACCCTGAATATCGAAACATTCTTCTCTAGACTCAATGCCGACACTACACTGGTTATCCCATCGCGCTGGTCAGCTTCTAGACCGGTAAGATCTCCAAGAAACCGTTTTCGGGAATGGCCCAGCAGGACCGGTCGGCCCAGTTCTGAGAGTCGCTCCAGGTGATTGAGAAGCTGCAGGTTGTGCTTCAGCTTCTTGCCAAAGCCGATGCCCGGATCGATAGTGACCCGGTTCAGATCGATCCCGGCTGCAGCGATGCGATCGAGCCGTTCGCTAAAAAAAGAAAAGACCTCCTCCACCACATCATCATAATGAGGGGCGTCCTGCATTGTGCCTGGATCTCCCTGCATGTGCATAATGATCAGCTCGGCGCTGTTGTTCTTAATCAGCTCGATCATCGCTGGGTCTTTACGCAAAGCAGTGACGTCGTTTATTATATTGGCACCTGCAGCCAGCGCCTGCCTGGCGACTTCAGCTTTACTGGTGTCTATTGAGACGGGGATGTCAGATATGGACCGGATCGATTCGATTACCGGAATAACACGCCTAAGCTCGTCATCGAGTGAAACCTGCTCAGCATACGGTCGGGTTGATTCGCCGCCCACATCGATAATATCGGCACCCTGATTGATCAAACTGCGGGCCTGGTCGAATGCCGATTTGGCGTCGAAAAAACTGCCGCCGTCAGAGAAAGAATCCGGAGTTACGTTGATAATGCCCATGATCCTTACGGATCGGGCAATTGTCATGAACTGACACCCGGTTCTTCCTGTCCTCCCGTTTCGCCTGCCGGAGGAACGTCCACCGGAGTTTCTGCCTTAATCTCGCTGACGGGTTCTTTCTGCTGTGGGCTGTCGGGTGAAGACGATGTCACCTTGGGGTCCTCTAAAGGATGCTCATCGGGCCGAAGCTCAGCCAGGATACGTTGGATATCTTCAAGCACGATGGTTTCCTTCTCGAGTAGTTCATCGGCCATTCTCTTGAGAATATCGCGGTGTCCCTCCAGCAGTTCAGTCACCTTGTTACTGGCATCGATAATGATCTCTTTTACCGCAACATCGATCTGCCGAGCTGTTTCCTCACTGAAGTCGCGGTGCTGGGAAATCTCTCTTCCTAAAAAGATCTGCTCTTCCTTCTTGCCGTAGGTGAGAGGCCCGAGTTCATCGCTCATGCCCCATTCGCAGACCATTTTTCTGGCCAGTTCGGTGGCCCTCTCCAGATCGTTACCGGCACCGGTGGTTATCTCGTCGAAGATGAGTTTCTCAGCGACGCGACCACCGAAAAGAATGGAGATGGAGTTCTTCAAATATCCCCTGGAGTGGGTATATTTCTCATCTATGGGAAGCTGCATGGTCAACCCCAGGGCCCGGCCTCGTGGTATTATGGTGACTTTGTGGATCGGGTCGGTATCGGGCAGCAGATAAGCCACCAGGGCATGACCTGCCTCATGATAGGCGGTCACTTCCTTTTCTTTTTCAGTGATGATCATGGAGCGTCGTTCGGCTCCCATCATGATTTTGTCTTTGGCCTTTTCGAGCAGTTCCAGCGTAATTTCCTTGGCCCCTTCGCGGGCTGCCATCAGGGCTGCTTCGTTGATGAGATTTTCCAGATCGGCGCCCGTGAAGCCTGGGGTGCCCCTGGCCAGGATCTCATAGTCGACTTTGGCTGCCATCTTGGTCTTTTTGCCGTAAATTTCAAGAATTTTCTGGCGGCCGCCGACATCGGGAATGGGTACTATTACCTGCCGATCGAAACGACCGGGACGCAGCAGCGCCGGGTCGAGCACGTCGGGACGGTTGGTGGCGGCGACGATGATGACGCCCTCGTTGGATTCGAATCCATCCATCTCGACCAGAAGCTGGTTGAGGGTCTGCTCCCGCTCGTCATGACCGCCTCCGAGACCTGCACCCCGGTGACGACCGACTGCATCGATCTCGTCGATGAAGATGATACAGGGGGCGTGTTTTTTGCCTTGGTTGAACAGATCTCTGACCCGTGAAGCGCCTACGCCGACAAACATCTCAACAAAATCGGAGCCGGAGATTGAGAAGAACGGAACATCGGCTTCACCGGCGATGGCTCGAGCCAGAAGGGTCTTGCCTGTGCCAGGCGAGCCAGCCAGCAGCACCCCTTTGGGTATTCTGCCGCCAAGTACGGTGAATTTGTGCGGGTCTTTCAAGAAGTCGATAATTTCTTCGAGCTCCTCTTTGGCCTCATCGATGCCGGCAACATCGGCAAAGGTAACCTTGTTGGTTCCCTGTTCCATCAGCTTGGCCTTGGTTTTGCCAAACGATAACGCACCTCCTTTGCCGCCACCCTGCATCTGACGCATGAAGAAGATCCAGACACCAATTAGCAGCAGCATTGGAAACCAGGAAACGAAGATGGTCATCAGCCAGTTATCTTTCTGGGCCTGCTTGACCGTGATGTCGACACCGGCTTCTCTGAGCAGCGGAATGAGTTCGGCGTCAGCTGCCGGATAAATGGTCTTGAACGGCCGTCCATCCTGAAGCGTCCCTGAGATGGTATCGCCATCGATACGGACGCGGTTGATCGACTTGTTCTCGATCTTGGCCATGAACTCGCTGTAGGTCAGTGGCGAGATGTTGCCCTGCGGTTTGTTGAACAAGTTGAACAGCAGGATCATGGTCAGGCCGATCACCAGCCACATGCTCAGATTTTTGTAAAAGGTGTTCAAAAGAACCTCCCGATCTACTAAAAAAAGCTATTAAGGATTAACCAATTATTAATAACAGCACCTATACTAAAGCATCTTTGCATGTTGTCGAGCACTGTCCTTTAATTATTGTAGTCATCAGGCAAATTTTTGCACAGGTTTTACCCCTATCCGTTCCTCGTTGAACGCTTTCATGGCACTGACGAAGGCCGCCGCACCATTGGTCGTGGTTGTATAGGGGATGTGCAGATCGATCGCGGCCCGTCTGATCTGGTAGCTGTCCTCGGTCGTGCGTCTCCCCATTGAGGTGTTGATTATCCAGTTGATTTCGCGGTTGCGGACCATGTCGAGAATATGGGGACGTCCCTGGGAAATCTTGTTTATGCGGTGGCTGTCGATATCATTCTCCAGAAGAAATCCGTTGGTCCCGTCCGTGGCGAAAATGGTGTATCCCATTTTTTTCAGCTCTGCGGCGACCGCAACGATTGCCTGCTTGTCGCTGTCCCTGACCGAGATGAAGACATTGCCTTTTTCCGGTACATTTGAGCCGCTAGCCAGCAGCGCCTTGCCTATGGCCAGACC
>JBPCUV010000414.1:0-3765 GCA_051010975.1 Desulfocapsaceae bacterium | reverse complement strand
TAGCAAAAATCCGCTTAAAATTGCAGCCAGGAGAACCACCGAGAAAAATTTTACATAAATCATATTTCCAACAAACTGTCTGAGATTAAATAATATTAACTCTACTTTAGTGCATTTTTGAATCGATTCCAGGATCACGAAGAATACCTCGACCGGAATGAGGCTAAAGTGACCGAGAGGTCGATATTCAGGCTGCTGTTAAGCAGCAGGATATGGTGGTCAAACTATACGGGATCAGGCCACCATGGCCGTCATCAGTCAGCCATCCAACCCTGTGCCGAGGTGATTGTTTTTGCGGGATTTAACCGTTTCTTGTGGTTTATCCCGAGCTGCCTATAGTCTCCTGGTGTTACTCTGGTTATTTGACTTTATGGGTAACACAGGTGCCCGGTGTCCGGTCGATTGAGACCACCTCAGGAAAATGAAGATTCAATAACCAGCGCACCCACCTTTTAGTATCGCTCAGACTCTGGATGAGAAAGCTATGAAAACGTCTGTCCTGGCACAACCCGTTACACTCCCCTGCGGTGTTGTTGCCGATAATCGATTCATCAAATCGGCTACCAGTGAAGCATTGGCATCGGTTCACCATGCACCCACCAAACTACTGGAGCGTCTCTATGGTGTCTGGTCAGCCGGTGGAGCAGCTGTTCTGGTTACCGGCAATGTTATGATTGACTCTCGTCATCTGGGTGAGCCGGGCAACGTGGTTGTGGAAGATGAGAAACACCTGTCGTTTCTAAAATCATGGGCCGAGGCAGGAACCGCCCATGGCAACCAGCTCTGGATGCAGCTCAACCATCCAGGCAAGCAGAGCCAGCGGCTGTGGAACAAGGAGCCGGTTGCACCTTCAGCGGTGCCACTTTCCTTAAAGCATTTTAACCCTCCACGGGCTCTTACTGCCGATGAAATTGAGGATATTGTTGTTCGATTCGGGCGAGCAGCTGGAGTGGCAAAAAAGGCGGGTTTTACCGGGGTGCAAATTCACGGTGCCCATGGGTATCTGGTGAGTCAGTTTCTGTCGCCGCACCACAACAGACGTGGCGATGAATTTGGCGGCTCACTGGAGAATCGGATGCGGTTCCTGGAAATGGTATATGGTTCTATCCGCGAGGCGGTAGGTCCTTCCTTCCCAGTATCCATTAAAATTAACTCGGCAGATTTTCAGAGGGGAGGTTTTACTTCGGCCGAGTCTTTATCGGTGATTGCCCGGCTGGCTGAGGTGGGCATAGACCTCATCGAAATATCAGGCGGAAACTATGAGGCACCGGCTATGATGGCTCAGAGAAAAACAACTTCTGAAAGGGGAATGCGTGAGGCATACTTTCTCAAGTTCGCTGAGAAGGCTCGCCAACAGGTATCCATTCCGCTGGCAGTAACCGGTGGATTCCGTACCTCGAGAGGTATGGAGGCAGCGATTAAGAGCGGTGCGGTAGATTTTGTGGGTATGGCAAGACCAATGATACTGGAAACCGACATCCCACTTCGCATACTGCAGGGTGAAGATTTTACCAGTGAGGTCCAAGCCGACATATCGACCGGTTTCAGAGCCCTAGACCACGCCTTGATGATTCGCCTGACATGGTATACACAGCAGCTCAGCGTGATAGCTGCAGGGAAAACTGTCAATCGTCGCCTTCATCCATTGCTGGCTGCCTTGCAGCTCTTTGCCAAAACCGGATGGCAGAATTTTCGCAGGAGCAGGGAGTGATGTCGGTAGTGTACTCATTCGTGTACAATGTCCTGTCTCGTTACCGCTGCCTGATTCCAGTGAAACAACTCCCTCTGTTTCAGAGCAGAAAGTGATGGTTCTGAGGGTTTCAGGGGAATAATTGACTAATAACTACCTGAATTGTAATTATTGTTACACTTGTCTGTGGCTGAGGCGGAGGGTGCAGTAACGATTCTGGCGGTCTGAGCGGGAGTAAAGCGGGCTTGCCTGATCCTGCCCAATGCTTTATGAGAACGGAGAACTTCAACCAAGGAGTCTGACTATGAGTGGCGTCATCTGCATCACCGGCGCTTCAGCCGGTATCGGCCAGGCTGCGGCTAAACGCTTTGCCGCTCATGGCTGGCGAGTTGTGGGCATGGCCCGCAGGCTTGACCGGCTTGAGGGCCTTAAAAACGAGTTGGGCGATGCCTTCTATTCGTCAGCCTGTGACGTGGGAGACCGGGACGCCGTAGCCGATGCCTTTGCAGCCCTGCCGCCGGAATTTGCCGATATCGACGTGCTGGTCAACAATGCCGGTGTTGGCAAAGGCCTGGACCTGGCCCAGGATGCCACGCTGGATGACTGGGATGTGATGATCCAGACCAATATCAATGGTCTTCTCTACTGCACCCATGCGGTGCTGCCCGGCATGGTGGCTAGAAATCACGGATTCATAGTCAACCTTGGCTCCATCGCCGGAGAATACAATTACAAGACCGGTAACGTGTATGGGGCCACCAAGGCCTTTGTCAAACATTTCACTCAGAATCTAAAGGCCGACCTGTTGGGTACCATGGTCCGGGTATCTTGCATCGAGCCAGGACTTACCCGCACCGAATTCCAACAAGTGAGATTCGACAGGGACGAGGTCAAAAGTGAAGCCCCATACAGGGGTATAACCCCGCTTACGGCAGGGGATATCGTGGAAGCCATCTGGTGGGTGGTCAACCAGCCCGAACACGTGACCGTGACCACCCTGGAGATCTGGCCAACAGACCTGGCCAATGGAACCTTTGCATTTCACAGGAGAACTTCAGATTGACCCCAATCATTGGTTGAGATTACTGCCGAACACTCAGGATTGTCAGTCTATGTAAATCTGAAGATTATTCCTATTGCTGATTACCTTCATGTGGACGATCCTCGGCAGAAGCGGATATACACAGAAATCATCCCACCTGACCAGACCCGATCCAAATGATAGGGTTACCCTGCCTATCTTATGCAGTCTGATGGCCCCCCCGATATAACGGCGAGTACAGCACAACTACTTATTTGATCGATTTGACAATGACTAGGGTTGGCACAACCTTATACTAAATTATACTACATTGTAGTACGACTCTACTCTGATCAAAACATTGATCTAATTTGAGTCAAAACATCCAAGCCATCATCCACCACATCTAATGCTGGGATAGCGGTCTCTACACCGCATGTTGATCTACAGCGAGGGGTATTCATCATGGAAATCCACTCAACTGGCAGTCTAAGCCGTAGAAAGTTTCTCACTACTACCGCACTCGCCGGAACGGCTCTATATCTTGGAATTGGACCAGATCTTGGTTCCACCGCCCAGGACCCTCCTCCCGAAACAACCTCATTGAGACTTCGACAATTCGCTCCTGCCTGCTGGGTGCCACTTTATGTGGCTGAACCTTTGTTGCGAGATGAAGGCTTTACCGACATCAAATATGTCAGTGGACCCGGGACAGAGTTTGTCAATATGTTGAAGCGTGAAGAAGTTGATATGAGTCCCTCATTCACTCCACTCGATATGATCAATATCGAGCGCAGAGACTCTCCTCTTACCTTCTTGTCAGGTATGCATCGGGGGTGTTATGCGCTCGTCGGTAATGAACGTATCCGTTCGGTGAATGATCTAAAAGGGAAAAGAGTTTGGACTGGCTCAATAGAAAATAATGGGCCGCATATCTTTTTCAAAACCATCGTCTCCTATGTGGGCTTAAATCCTGACACTGATTTTGAATATCTATGGATCAGCAAAGGAGAGGCCATGAAGTTGTTTCTCGAGGGTAAGATCGATGCTTTCA
>JBPCUV010000413.1:0-11828 GCA_051010975.1 Desulfocapsaceae bacterium | reverse complement strand
AAGGTGACCCGCTGCCCGAAGGTGGCCTTGCCCGACTTGATCAGTTTCTCCACATAACTGCACTCCGCTTCTGGCAGCTTTCGGTAAAATAAAGAGGTAAAGGCAGCAAGAAAGGCATAGATGAATGCCACGATAATAAAGGCAGTGGCAAATATGATGGCGATCTCAGTCGATTGTCGGAAAGGTACTCGCATGGTCAGAAATCACTGCTTCCCCAAAAATGATCATGAATGTGATCCGGATAGAAATTAAAACAAACTATAGCAATTAACCAAAATGATTGTCAAATTAGAAATTTAGTTGATGATCGCAGATAGAGGCTGGGAGAGGGAATGGTCTTTTCAGAACTCCTCGATGATCAGAACCCGTGGGCGAGTTTGATGACGATCAGCGTGACATCGTCTTCGACGGCAGCTCCCCGTCGAAAATCGTTCAGCGCTTCGGTAATCCCGGTCAGAATCTCCTCGGCAGTCCGGTCCTTTTTTTGCCTGAGAAGTTCATACATTAACTCCTTGCCGAACATTTCACCCTTGGGATTTCGGGCCTCCCAGATGCCGTCAGTGCCCAGCAGAATGATCTGGCCCTCTTGCAGGTCGGCTCTGCCGTTTTCCTCGAACTGAAATTGTTCATCGACACCCAGGGCTATGCCCGCCCCTTTCAGCTCTGAGAGCGCATCAAGCTCCGGGTCATATAATACAGCTGGATCGTGCCCGGCACGTACCCAGCGCAGGCATCTTTCGCCTTTGTCGATCATCAGATAAAACATCGACATAAAACTGCCCGATTCAGCCACATCTCTGCTGAATTGGGCATTCACGTCAGAAATGATTTCAGCGGCGGTTCCAGGCAGTGCCGCCCGCTGACGCAGAAAAGCCCGGGTGGAGGCCATCAGTAGAGCGGAAGAAATACCATGCCCGGATACATCGCCGATAACCACGCCGACTCTGGCACCTTGTTTGCGGTCAAAGAGGATGTAGTCAAAATAATCGCCACCGGTTTCATCGCAGTACACTGACCGCCCGGCAATATCCAACCCTTCAATTTCAGGATCTTTGCCCGGCAGCAGATTTTGCTGCACCTCTTTTGCCACCTCTAGCGACCGGCGCATTTGATCCCGGTGTTTGAGCCCGCCAACCATTTTGTTGAATGAGCTCATAAGATTGGATATCTCGTTACTGCCAGCCGGCTTAAGCCTTACATCCAGATTGCCGGATGCAACCTCGTTGGCCCCATCATTAATCGATAACACAGGAACAATGATTCGCTGCCGGAGGAAAAGCAGGATTCCAACGATCAGCAGAAACGTTACAACCGTAAATCCCAATAAGACTTTCTTGGTAAAGATTTCATATTCAGCCCGGATAAGCTCAAACGTCCGCTCGACACTGATCACCAGTTTGATTACAGCCAGCAGTTCACCCTTCTGCCTCTTCTTAATCGGATAGAGTGCCTCAATCACTCGAACCTCTGGCTGCCCTTTGACCATTCTCAGCGTTTTAACCTGCCGTTTGACCAACGGAAATCCTGAGTCGACGACCTCCTGAAAATCCTTTGGAATACGGTGCTTTTCCACACCCTCAGGCTTGCCTGGGTCGTAAATCAGGCCATCTGGATCTTGTATTTTATGCTCCAACACCACCCCGTCAGCATCACGTACGACAACACCGACAATCACAAAATTTAGGTTCTCCCCAATAAATTCCGCCCGTTCCCGAATAAGCTCTATGATGCTTTTGGAATTTTTCTCCATCGCCAGCCGGCGAACCGAAGTTTCCATGGCCGAGAGAAAAATGGTGGCCTTGTTCTCCACCTCGTTGAGCGCTATCTTCCTCATACTCTCTCGATAGAGAAAAATACTCAACACCAGGGAGGCAATGGACAGGCCAATGATGATCAGCGCCGCCTGGAAAGCTATGTGGTTTACAAACCGTGGTTTAGGACTCATACCCTCATCTTTTTAGAATGCATCCTCTATCCGCCTACTTCCCCTGATTCTCTTCAACTATCTCCACCATCGCCTCATACATCTGCATTGGTCCGGTGCCGTTCTCCGCCGCCAGGTCTTTGAGCTTCTGATCGGGATCAATACTCATCCCCCGCTTCTTCAAACCTGCTATGATCATAGCACAATCCTGCTCGATCTCATCGCAAAGTTGGGTGATGGTCTTTTTACCCATGCCTGACTTTGGTGCTTTTATTCCGCTGTCTGATTCTTCTTCCGCGTGCGAATCATCCCCTCCGGTGGAAGACTGCATCCCGGCCGGCTTGATGATATCATAAATCTGCTGGGGGGTGTTGCCGCTTCGTTTGGCGATATCCTGGACCATCTCTTTTTCGTCGCTCACCTTAATCCCGGCGGCTCCCAGCAATTCAACACTTTTATTCAGATCAAGCCCCATCCGACTGGCAAACCCTTGCAGGGAAGACGATTGAGCCTGACCATAGGGCGGATCGCCATACTTTTCCGAGGCCCCCTCTTTTATCTGTTCCGAAAATTCTACGATGGTACTCATCGGTGGCACATCCAGATAGGTACCAGCAACGAAGATGATGGTCAACCCCAGCCCTATGCTTGAGGCAGCGGTGAACATATTGAGTTTCTTCGCCCTGTTCTTCATGTAGCTGACAATCACCTTCCAATTGTAGTAAATGTGCAGCAACCCCGCAAAAATGAAAAGAAAACCGACGGTAGTGTGCTGCGCTGACCAGTCGTGCTTGTCCAGTCCCCAGAACCGCCAGTCGGCCCAGTTGGCAATCCTGCCTTCGGGCACCACATAGAGCACGATAGAGTTAAAGACCAGTACAATAAGTGACCAGACCATGGTCATCGAGGTGATTTTTCGCATGTTCATGACAGTTCCTTGGTTTGAGTTGAAAGGTGTCTGCTTCGCGCAATGAACATCCAATAATCATGCCATTAACGTAAGTAAATAATTAAATTATTTATTAATTGCCCAAAAATCCGAAACTTACCCCAAAAGACATAGACACTGGCTGATTAAAGGTGGAAGAGGGGACCGATCAACCTAGGCAATGCTGGGTAATTTTTATCCAATTCAACCTCCCGCTGGGTAAAAACTATGCTGAAAAGAGCCGCCGCCATCCTTTACCGAGGAAAATAAATACTATTTTTAGTTGTGATAACATAAGGATAAATGAGTTTGTCTTATTCCGGCACAGCCATTGCTTTAGTTAGGGCAAAGGCGTTGAGCCATCACTAACCCTACGAAAAGGAGTAACACAATGAAAAAGAAAATAATGACAACGGCATTGATCGCAGCTGTAGCTCTTGGCACAGCAACCGCAACCTACGCCAACTGGGGACAGCGTGGCGGTGGTTATTGGAATAACAACATGCAGGGCTCGGGACCTCAGATGCAGATGAGGAACAATCAGGCACCCGGCCCCCGTATGCAGATGCAATACAATCAGGTGGATCCTGCTGTTCAGGAAAAACTGGATAAATTCTTTACCGACACCCAGGATATCCGTAAGGAAATGACAGTGAAACGGGCAGAGCAAAGGGCCATGCTCAGAAGTGACAATCCCGATCCTGCAGTCGCCGGTAAACTGGCGGGCGAACTCTTCGATCTGCGCACCACCATGCATCAGAAAGCTGAGGAAGCTGGAGTAACCGCCTATCTCGGACCGATGAACGGCCCCCGCGGTGGACGCGACTTCGGTCCCGGTGGCCCTGGTATGGGTCGCGGCATGAAGGGTAAAGGCGGCGGCTATATGAACAATATGCAGGGTGGCCCCGGCGGACCGCGAGGCTCCTGGCAGTAATTTTCATCCCCTCCTCTCCTCCCTCAACCCTGCCGGATGCAGTTTCCGGCAGGGTTATTTTTTTCAGAAAACAAAATCTGCTGTTGACCAACAGAGTAGCGACAGAGTACTCCAATCAAATATCAGGAATTGAGAGTGAGTTTCGTCGTTGAGCTCTTCCAAACAGATACACGCTGGGCCGAGAAATTGCAGTTTTTAAAAAGGCTTGTAGAATGGCTGACGAACACCTGGACTATGAAGGCAAAATGCTGCGCTGTTCGATGCACCTGATTTTAAAGCCACCCGGCCATCCTTGAAACAGCCCGTCAGTTCGCTGGAGCCACTGAAAAGATGGTGAATTTCGTTTTAGAAGCGCTGGTTGCCTGTAACCGGCATAAGAATTAGAGATAACACTCGCTACTCTGGATACATGCATATTAATGAATATTTTACTCCCCCAACCCGTTGAAATTGAAGCGGTCAATAGGCTGGCAGAGGCCGGACACAAGGTCGTCACAGCACCCGACCCGAAACCCGAGACTGTCCTGCCGCTCATGAAAGACGCTCACGCCATTGTTCTAAGGACCGGGATTACCATGACCCGTGAACTTATCGAGGCGGCAGAAGACCTTATGGTCATTTCACGCACCGGCGGAGGTTTCGATAACGTTGACGTCAAAGCTGCCAGCGACAACGACGTCATCGTCACCTCAAACCTTGGCGTCAACAGTATCAGCGTCTGTGAGCATGTGCTGGCCATGATGCTCTCCCTGGCCAAACAGCTGCCGCGCCTGGACAGCGCCGTGCGCAACGATAATTATTCAATCAGATATCAAAATCTGTCACGCGACCTCAATGGCAAAACCATGGGGCTGCTTGGCTTTGGCAGGATCGGGTTTGAGGTGGCAACGGCCTGCAAAACGGTTTTCAATATGGCGGTGCTGGCCTGTGATCCCTACCTATCTGATAAGATCAAGGCAGACTATGCAGAGCTGGTTACTTTTGTTGATAAACAACGGCTGTGCAGAGATTCAGATGTAATATCGATTCATGTTCCCCTCACCGAGCAGACCCATCACGCACTCTCTACCGCTGAGTTCGAGCAGATGAAATCGGAGGCCATCGTCATTAACACCTCACGAGGTCCGGTAATTGACGAGGGGGCGCTGGTATATGCCTTGCGACACAAGATCATTGGTGGCGCCGGTCTCGATGTGCAGACCCAGGAACCACCAGATGCAGATAGCACGTTGCTGAAGCTCGACAACGTACTGTTAACACCCCACTCTGCCGCCTTAACCAGTGAGTGCGTAATCAGGATGGCAACCGATGCCGCTGACAGAACCATCGAGGTGCTCAGTGGCAAAATACCAATCAACGTAGCCAATCCCGAGGTGCTCGCCAGCAGCAGGTGGCAGCATCTTGTATAAATCTATGCTACAACACAAACCTATAACCCGGAGTAAATCATGTCACCTATACTTACAGGGGTCTATGCACCGATTGGGACTCCTTTTGTAAACGAAGAAGTTGCCTACGACCAACTGGCTAGCAATGTGCAAAAATATGCTGCCTCCAATTTGTCCGGCTATCTGGCCATCGGCAGCAATGGTGAATGTGTCAGTCTATCTGAGCAGGAAAAGGACAAAGTGCTGGAAACCATTGTCGCCAACAAGGCGACTCAGCAGAAGGTGCTGGCCGGTGCCAATGCTGAATCGACCAGACTGACCATCGATCAGTGCAAAAAAGTTGCAGACCTTGGTGCCGATTATGCCTCGGTCTTAACCCCTTGCTATTTCAAGAAAAAACTGACCGATGAGGCAATGACCCGGTATTATCTTGAAGTAGCAGATGGCTCCCCGATTCCAG
The DNA here is from genome assembly GCA_051010975.1 of Desulfocapsaceae bacterium. Taxonomy (GTDB): domain Bacteria; phylum Desulfobacterota; class Desulfobulbia; order Desulfobulbales; family Desulfocapsaceae; genus JABDQA01. The sequence continues at coordinate 6,194 of JBPCUV010000413.1, read as the reverse complement.
TGGTCGGCTACAACGCTCCCGGCTTCACCGGTATGACCATATCCACCACAACGCTCAAAGCCATCGCCACCCACCAGAACATCATAGGCGTCAAGGATACCTCGCCGGGCATGATTGGCAGTTATCTCAGGTCGACCTGTGATCTTGATTTCGATGTCTTTTCCGGTACAGCGAACACCTTGTTTCCAGCGATGATGATGGGAGCAACGGGCGGCATCGTATCGCTGGCCAACGTCTTTCCTGATGTCTGTGCCACCTTGTACCAACGCTGTCTGGCAGATGATCTGGCCGGAGCGCGCGAGCTTCATCTGGTGCTCGGCAAGCTTAACTCCTCCGTTTCAGGCAGTTACGGCGTAGCCGGGGTAAAATATGCAAGCCAAGTTGCCGGGTTTCATGGAGGAGATCCGCGCCTGCCGCTCCTGCCCCTGAAAGACTCGGACAAGGATGCGATCAGCAAAGCGATTGAAGCAACAGACCTCAGCCCCTACATGTAGGCTGAACTGCGATAAACAGCACCAGTAACGGATCGGACATGGATGCCATTCTGGCGGTTGACATAGGTACACAATCACTGAAAGCGGGTATTGTTGACGATCAGCTCAATATCCTGGAACGGCAACAGGTCCCGCTCTCGATCCAGGTCAGCAATGGGCTTAATGCCGAAATGGATGGTGAGGAGATCTGGACCGCTGTCGTTGCAGCCTGCAGTAGACTAAATCTGAGAGATCGGGTCCAAGCGGTGGTGTTTTCCACGCTGTGCCCGTCTCTGGTCCCGCTCGATGGTTCTGGCCGCCCCTTGCATCCGGTCATTCTGCATCTCGACAGAAGAAGCGACCAAGAAGCCCAATGGGCGTTGGAAACCATCGGACAAGAGGCCTTTCTCAACATCTCGGGGAATCTACCGGTTCCTGGCGGCATAAGTCTCACCAGCCTGCTGTGGCTCAAGAAGCATGCACCTGAAATTTACCGGAGAAAAGATGTCTGTTTTGGCCATGTGGCGACTTTGATGCTGCATCGACTCACCGGAAAGTTTCTCATCGACCCCTCCAATGCATCTTTCACCGGCCTCTATGACACGGTAGGTTATTCCGACTGGGACGAGCGAATTTTTGGGCCGCTGGATATTGACCCCGGAAAGTTGCCGGCTGTTCAGTATTCCAACAGCATTGCCGGCGAACTCCTCACCAGTGCCGCATCTGAGCTTGGTATCTCTTCCGGATTACCGGTAGTTACCGGAGCGAATGATACCACCTGCGCCTGTGTGGGTGCCGACGTCACTGCCCAAGGCGATCTGTTGAACACCTCAGGAACCGTTGATATACTGGTTCTTTGTCTCGAGAAGCCGTTGGTGTCACTGCGGCATTTGCTCAGGACTCACGCCTACCCTGGTAAATGGCTGGCTATGCGGACTGTGGGAGCTGGGGGAGGATCTTTGGAGTGGTTCAGGCAGAATTTTTGTAGAGAGCTCAAAAAAGAAGTGTTCTACTCCAGCTATCTTAAGGAAGTCCTGGAAGATCGCCCAGCTCTCAGGGCTTCCTTCCTCCCCTTTCTCTCCGGTAACAGACATCAGGTAGGACAGGCCACCGCATCATTTAATAATTTGACCCTCGACTCGACCAGGGAAGAAATGCTGCTCGCCCTGCTTGACGGTGTTGTCTCCTTCCAGTTCGAGGAACTCGACGTCTGGAAGGACCATGTTTCATTGAGCAACACCATTAAGCATGTAGGCGGCGGCGCAAAAAATAGTTACACTGCCTTCAAACAGGGTAAACTGACAGGCTATGAGCTAAAGATATTGGGTGAAACAACGCTGATTGGAGCCGCCAGGCTGGCATTTGAAACAGTGGAAAAATAGACTGGCGATGTAAACGCAGTAATCGTTTTGATACCAACAAATACTAATATATAGAGGAACTCTAAATGATTCTGCCTGAAGCGCTTTTTTTCGATATGGACGGTGTCATTATTGACACCGAAAAAGATGGTCATCGCGTTGCTTTTAATGCTGCCTTCGAAGAATTTGGATTTCCCGTTCATTGGGATGTAAATTATTACGGTCGATTGCTGGAGGTTTCAGGAGGAAAGGAGCGCATGAAGCGCCACTTCCAGACCAAAGGGTTTGGTAAAGATGTTGACGAAACGGCAATAGACGAATTGATTGCTGAACTGCACAAACGTAAAACGCAGATTTTTATAGATCTGATCGAAAGTGGCAGCCTGCAGCTCAGACCGGGAATTCATCGGCTAATGAAAGAGGCCAACGACCACGATGTGCCGATCTGCATTTGTACCACCGCCAATCAAAAATCTGCCGAGGCAGTCGCTTCTCATTCGCTGCCGGATATCAGATTCAGCCATATACTGGCAGGTGATATCGTGGCTAAGAAAAAACCCGCTCCCGATATCTATCTGCTGGCCCTTGAAAAAACCGGAAAAGACCCATCCCGATGCATTGTCGTCGAAGATTCCAGAAACGGCATGCTGGCAGGGGATAGTGCTGGAATCGGCGTTGTCGTTACGACCAGCATTTATACCAGCGAGGAAAAATTCGATGAAGCTAAACTGGTTGTCACCTGCCTCGGAGATAAGAAGGGCGAACAGGGAACACTCGTCTCTGATACCGCATTGAACGGTTATGAAGGTGTCCTGACCCTGGAGATGCTTGGTGCCCTCATTTGATAAATTGTCAACCATGAGAAAAATAACTATTTTCAAGCAATCTTTAGAAAGCAGAAATTCTTTTCTTAGCCTCGAATTTTGAAAAAACAGATGCCGAATAAAAACAAAAATTCCTGCAATATACCCAGCGGAAACGGGGCTGGAAGCTTTAAATTTGCTATTTAGATGCCTTTATGGATACCAAAACAGCCCGCAGAGTATTTGCCCGAGACCGTTACGCCGAGCTTTCCGGCATCGAAATAGTTGAGACCTCACCAGGATACTGCAAGGCTCGAATGCAGATCGAAAACAAACATCTTAATTCGGTGGATGTGGTTCATGGCGGGGCCCTGTTCACCCTTGCTGATCTGGCCTTTGCGGTGGCCTCAAACAGCCATGGCCAGGTGGCCCTGGCGATCAATGCCCACATAACCTATCTGCGGGCTGTGTCGGGGGGTGTTCTTTACGCCGTGGCCACTGAGGTTGAAAAGCCCAGGAAACTGGGAGCCTATGAGGTTGTTGTCAGCGATGAGGAGGACCGGACGATAGCCACCTTCAATGGTATGGTCTATCGCAAAAAACAACGGATCAAAGACCCAGAGTAACCCAGACTATTACTCTCTCAAATGATATCAGAGCCTGCAGCAGCTTTTCGCTCCACTCTATTATCTATCCTTTAGAATAATTTCTGCCTTTTTTAAGAATCGGCTTGTCCTTTTTGATCTATATCAAGGAACAGGTCCACCTAATCTGATTTAATCCAAGTATAGAGGCGGGAAAATATACGCCTGACAGGCCCACCGTCAATGAATATGTGGGCAAACCATTAGAGGAGATCCTATGAATGTTTTCAAACTTGATGATACTAACGAGTTCACTGCGGGCCAGATGAAGCGCTTCTTCCTGGTCGAAGATTCCCCCTTTTTCAAGATCATCAACTTCAATCTTGACGCCGGGGTAACTTTCCCTGTTCACTCCCATGACCTTGACGGGGAGCTATCGATTCTGGTATTGGAAGGGGATGGTTTTTTTCTAGGTGAGAACGAGGTTGAAATTCAGGCCCGAAAAGGCGACATCCTCCGCTCCCAGATTAGGGAACCACACGGAGTCAGGGCCACTTCAAAAATGAGAATTCTGGTGACCATTGCGCCACCGATTTAGCGGGTTGTCTGCTAGACGGCCCAAAGAAACAATCATAACAGGAGGTTATCATGGCAGGACAAGTAATTATTGATGAGGAAGAATGCATCAGTTGCGAATCATGTGTAGAACTCTGTCCATCGGTGTTTGGGTGGAACGAAGATAGTGAAAAGGCTTTCGTTATTGATGGTGCGGATGCAAATGCTGACTGCCTCGAGGAGGCAATCGCTTCCTGCCCCGCCGAGTGTATCGAAGTAGAGTAGTATAGCAGCCTTAGCGATCGTCTGTTATGTGGAACTATTATCCGACTGCAGCACCGAGCCTCTGAACCAGGAGAAATAAATTCCGGTGATGCAGAGTACGGCTGAAATAGTAAAGACGATACGGGTACTGCGCAGGAAAAGATCGTATTTGTCGGGCGTGATCACCTCGCGCCCGACAATCAAAGCAAGCACAACAGTGGCAATCGCCATACTCGCCATCTGACCCAACAACCGCATGGTTGAAACGGTCCCCGAGGCAAGCCCGTAGTATCTGGGTTCCACCGTCCCCATAATGGCAATCATGTTGGGGGAACTGAACAGAGCGAACCCGATTCCCATAAAGAACAGATTGGCAACGATCAAATAGATGCTGGTGTCGTATCCGATCTGCGAGAAGATAAAGACACCGATCACCGTGCAAATCATTCCCATCGTGGCCAGCAGGCGGGGTTCGATGCGGTCGGCAAGCTTACCGGTAATAGGAGACAGAATCGCCATCATCACCGGCTGGACCATCAGGATCGTCCCCGCAGCTTGAGGCTCCAAGCCCTTGATATACTGCAGGTAGAGGCTCATAAGAAAGGTCACGGAGAAGGTAGTGGAATAGTTAAGTAACGCCGCCATACTGGAAAAGGTAAACGGTTTATTGACGGTAAAAAGGGTGACATCAAAAACGGGAAAGCGGGCTCTTAACTGGTAGCGGAAAAAAATGACGATTAAAACAGTGCCGGTGAGCAGCAAAGATATTCCTAACATTTGAGGAAGTCTCGTTGCTCCATATACCAGAGCCAGAATAGAACAGCCGTATAACAGGCAGCCACCTACATCGAGCTCCTGGTCGGGTTCTCCCCTCCATTCTCCCTTGAGAAAATAAAAAGTAATGAAAAGAGAGAAGAGTCCAAACGGCAACATAAGCAAGAAAATCGAGCGCCAGCCCAGATGATAAGTCAACCAGCCACCTAAGAAGGGCCCGGTTGAAAGACCGATGTAGACAGCAGAGGCATAGAGACCGATGGCCCTGCCGCGCCTGTTCGGAGGAAAAATAGAAGTGAGAATTGCCATACCCGTGGTGACGAACATCGACGCCCCTAAACCTTGGAAGACGCGAAATCCTATGAGTATGGCTGGAGAATCAACAAATGCTGTCAGAAACGAACCGACAGTATAAACTGCCAACCCGATGGCAAAAACTTTCTTCCGCCCGTGGATATCGGCGATCTTTCCAGCTGGAACAAGTCCGACCGCAACAGCGAGCAGATAGGCGGTGGCTATCCAGCTGAGCTGCACCGCATCCATCTGGAGTTCGGCCTGGATTTTCGGTAGTGCGACATTGACCGAAGACATCATGAACGGCCCCATAAACGACGTCAGGGTCGCCACGATCAACGCCGATCTTTCCAGCGCTCTGTTCTTTTCCTGTAAAGGTGTCGGCTTCATTTCATCAACTGGAAGTACTGCAATTTGAGGATCACCTCCTGCCTCAACCGCCCCTCTCTTCTTGTGAACCATTAAACCAGCGCTAAACAGGCGGTTCAAGAAAAATATACGCAATTGAAAACAGCATCACTCAACGAATATCTCCAGTTGGGAGTAGTCCGTCCTCGACCATTTCCACAAAATAGTTGGCCCCGAAGATAAAATTCAGCGTAACAGACCGAATCGCTCAACTGTCAATGAAAGGTAAATTGCATCTAGCAACGGGAATTTATTGATAGTTTATGGTATCTCTTTTTCAGAGTAGTGACTCTGCCTACACAGTGAAATCAGATTTATACCCAAAAACCAGTCTGAACATTGGACGAAGGCAATAGGCAGCCTGAGGTTTCTCAAATGATCTCAGTTTTTCTCTACACGACAGTGGTACTCATATGGGGCTCAACGTGGCTCGCGGTCAAATATCAGATTGGCCCGGTGTCGCCGGAGGTATCCGTTGCCTATCGCATGGGCAGCGCTGCGCTGATGCTCTTTTTCCTGGGGGTCATCAGACAACTCCCGTTCAAATATGGGCTGCATGTCCATTTTATGATGATGCTCCAGGGCGCCCTGCTCTTTTCACTTAATTTTTTCCTCTTCTACCTTGCTGCTGAATCACTGATCACCGGACTCATCGCAGTGATTTTCTCCACTGCATCG
>JBPCUV010000412.1:0-8628 GCA_051010975.1 Desulfocapsaceae bacterium | reverse complement strand
ACCTTATCCTGACCAATTGTAACCAGAATATCGAACATCGCAGGACCGGCGAGTTGTCCGGTGACCACTGTGCGCATGCCGTTGATGATCACCCCCGGTTTCACTTCAGCCTTTTCAGCACAGGCTCTGGCCAGCCTCTCGGTTTCTTCCAGTGAGAAGTCGGTGAGTTTTTCGTACTCATCCGCCAGTTCCGGCAGCCACTGCTTGAGGCCTGGATGTTTGAGCAGATTCTTGTTGAGGGGTTTGGCCTCTATTTCATAGTCATCTGAAAAATAGGCTCTGCCCAGAGTGGCAAAATCAGTAAGCACATGAAATCTGCTTCTTATGAGATCGATAGTGTCGAGAAACCATTGTCGCCGATCATGATCATAGTCATCCTGCCAGAGGTTGCGGGCGATAAGTACGTCCTTCACTTGAGGTGCCAGTTCTTCGATTGGGATAGTACGCAGATAATGCTCGTTGATAGCAATCGCTTTGGGGTCGGTGAAAAATTTTTGATCACCCTTGCGATAATTGAAAATCGAGGCCGATTTATTTATGCGATCGAGGCTGAACGCTTCTATCAACTCCTCTTGGGAGAAGATCTCGCGGTCGTCTCCCGGAGACCAGCCAAGCAGGACCAGGAAATTGTTGAATGCCCATGGGAGAAAACCGTGTTCTTTATAAAACTGCACGGCGACAATTTCACCATGGCTTCTTTTTGAGATCTTGGCTTTCTTGGTGTCAAGGGTCAGGGGCATATGGGCGAAAACGGGAATCGTTGCCTCAAGAGCCTCGTACAGAAGAAGCTGTTTGATGGTATTGGTCATGTGATCCTGTCCTCTGACGACGTGGGTAATCCTGTCCCTGATATCATCCACTACATTACAGAGGAGATAGAGTGGACTGCCGTTTGATCTGACAATGACAAAATCGTCTATTTCATCGTAGGAACTTTCGATACGACCTAAAATTTCGTCGTCGTAGCCAATTCTACCCTCTCGGTCCGGTACTTTGAAGCGAATCACAGAGGGCCGCCCCGCCTGCAGTTTCTCCTCCACCTCGGTATTACTCAGATGCCGACAGGTGCCGTCGTAGCCAACATTTTGTTTGGCGGCAAGAGCCGCTTCTCGTTTCTTTTCAAGCTCTTCTTTCGTGCAAAAACAATGGTAGGCCTTACCCTCCTGCAAGAGCTTTTCGGCGGCACGTCGATGGTCACCACTGAAATCGGTTTGAAAGTAGGGGCCTTCGTCCCAGTCGATTCCCAACCATTCAAGGCCTTCAATGATGCCGTCGATGGAAGCTTCTGTTGAGCGGTCGGCATCGGTGTCTTCGATCCTCAGGACAAGCTTACCTCCGGTCTTTTTCACAAAGAGCCAATTGTAAAGAGCGGTTCTGGCACCGCCGATGTGAAGATAACCGGTGGGACTGGGCGGAAAGCGTAATCTGTTTTGCTGCATATTTTAGCCTTTTAGGGTTGTGAGTATTTATCCGAAAGCTGAAGTTCTAAAGAAATAAGCATAAATAGAAAAGATGGGGCCTTTATTTCCATTTTGGTCGCCCTTTCCATTCACTGAATACCAACAAGCAGGTTTTATATCTTTTCGACTCCGATTATTCAACTAGATTTGTATTTACGTCGTGCTTTGCGCTTGTCCTCTTCTGTTTTAGTAAGTATACTTGCCTGTTTTTTATGTCAATCGCCTGCCGGCGACCGGAGGACCGTCTGGTTTGCAGGGTCCTGAGGCACACCAATCTCCTGATAAGCCAGGAAAAAAATGAGAGGGTACAGAGTAGTCAGATGAGAGTGTTAATAAGTGACAATCTTGCTCCGATAGGAGTGGAAATTCTTGAGAATGCAAGTGTCGAAGTAGATTTTAGACCGGGACTGAGTCCTGATGAGATCAAGGCGGCGATCGGAGAGTATGAAGGACTGATCATCAGAAGCGCCACTAAGGTGACGGAAGATTTGCTGGAATCAGCGGGTCGCTTAAAGGTCGTAGGTCGTGCAGGTATAGGACTAGATAATGTTGATGTCCCTGCGGCCAGTCAAAAAGGTGTCATTGTCATGAATGCACCGGATGGCAATGCCACTACCACGGCAGAGCTTGCCATATCCATGATGATGTCTTTGTCCCGTAATATTCCCCAGGCTACCGCCTCGATGAAAGCCGGTAGATGGGAAAAGAAGAAATTCATGGGCCATGAACTTACCGGCAAAACTTTCGGCGTCATCGGTATTGGCCGTATAGGCAGCATCGCTGCGAGCCGTGCCCAGGGATTAAAAATGAAAACTCTTGCTTTCGATCCCCACATGCCCAAGGAAGTTGCCGAAAAGCTCGGAGTCGAACTGGTTGATCTGATCGAATTGGCTAAGAGAAGCGATGTCATTTCCGTACATGTACCGCTGACTAAGGAAACAAAAAACCTGGTGTCAGCTGATTTTTTTAACAACATGAAGCCCGACGCAATGTTCGTCGATTGTGCCCGCGGAGGTGTTTGCGACGAAGCTGCTCTTTATGATGCCTTAAAAGACAAGAAGATTGGTGGCGCCGCTCTGGACGTCTTCGCCAAGGAGCCGACTACCCAGGAGAATTGTCCGCTGCTGAGCCTGGACAATTTTATCTGCACTCCGCATCTAGGTGCATCAACCAGTGAGGCTCAGGAGAACGTGGCGGTTGCAATCTCCGAGCAGGTTGCCGATTACCTGAAGAAAGGGACGGTAACCAATGCCGTCAACGTGCCCTCCGTAAGTGACGATGTTCTGGCCCAGGTCGGCCCCTATATCACTCTTGGTGAAATGCTCGGCAACATGCACATGCAGCTTGCCAAAGGAGGTATTCAGGAAATCGCCATCGAGTATGGCGGGAACCTGGCGGAACTGGATACGAATTCAATTACCGTGGCCTTTCTCAAAGGGCTCTTTACCCCTATTTTGAAGGATGCGGTAAATTATGTGAATGCCCCCATTATTGCCCGAGACCGGGGCATCAAAATTGTAGAATCTAGAACCGATAAAACTTCTGATTTTATCAATACCCTCTCCATCAGAGTTTCTACCGATAGTGATGAAATCGTTCTGGTCGGAACGGTTTTTGGCAAGAACGAACCTCGTCTGGTGAGATTGAATAATTTTCGGCTGGAAGCCTTGCCCTCCGGGCCAATGTTATTAGTCTATAACAACGATGTTCCAGGAGTCATCGGGGCCCTGGGCACCGAGCTTGGCAAGTGTGGCGTGAATATTTCCAGGATGACTGTGGGGCGGGAAATAGAGAGTAAGCAAAATATTATTTTCCTGGGGACGGATCAGTTGATTTCAGCCGAAGTGCTGGAACGGGTTCGGACACTACACAACATAAACGGCGCCCAAAGTTTCGATCTATAGCATAATTTCAGTAATGCCGGGGTAATTCCGGACAGCAGAGGAACTAAAATGGCTGAAGAAAACACCAGCAGCAACGTCTGCGGCGAAGGAGAAGTACCGGACAAAGAAGGGCAATGCGTGATGCCCGAGGTAACTTTCTCAACCTTTGTAATGTCACTCAATACTTCGGTACTCTACCACCTGGGTGAACTACCGGATCCGGAAAGCGGTCAGAAATTCGTCAACCTTGATCTGGCCAGGCATGCTATCGACACCCTGGTCGTTCTCGAGCAGAAAACAAAAGGCAATCTGACGGAAGAAGAAGCTGAGTTGATGCGCAACATCCTATATGATGTAAAGATTCGATTTGTCAATACTGCCAAACAATAGATAGGGTTTACTTTCTCCAGTTTCTGTTGATCAACGGCGAGATGAAAATCGAGCTGCCGGCTCCGGCAAAAGTGAATCTGTATCTGCATGTGACGGGTCGCCGGGAGGACGGATATCATGAGTTGATTACGAGGATGCAGAAGCTTGACTTTTGCGATCAGGTAACACTCGAACTCAACGATTCCGGCATTATCGAGATTGACTGCGATAACGATCATATTGGTGCCGATCAATCCAACCTGGCTGTGAGAGCGGCACAAAATTTTTTTCTCGCTCATGATCAGGGGGGGCGACACGGTTTAAAAATTAAGCTAGAAAAGCGCATCCCCATCGCCGCCGGGCTGGGGGGCGGGAGCAGTGACGGAGCGGCAGTTCTCAGGGGCTTGAACGAGTTGTTCGGGTTTCCTTTTTCAGAAAGGCAACTGATCGATTGCGGCCGTGGCCTTGGTGCCGATTTCGCCTTTTTCATATCTTCCCACGAGGCAGCTGTTGCAACAGGAATTGGCGATAAGTTGGACAAGGTTGACGCAGTAGGTCAGTACCATTATCTCCTGGTTAATCCTGGAATACATGTAGAGACCAGATGGGTATACGATAATTATCGATTGACAAAGAATGGTGATAATTTTATATTTCCCGGTTCTCTGAACAGCGATGATCAGGAGTTTACCCCAGCTGATCTCCACAACGATCTTGAGGCGGTGACCGTTGGTCGTCATCCGGTAATCGCCCAGGTCAAGGAACTGCTCATAGTGGCAGGTGCTGCCGGGGCCCTGATGTCGGGTAGTGGACCGACCGTGTTTGGTCTTTTTGAAGATGAAAAGAGCGCTGAAACCGCAGCCCATTCGTTGACCAGAAAAGTCGTCAATGAAGCGGGATGGAGAATAATTTCGGCGAAAACTTTCGATGGGGCGTAGCCAAGTGGCCAAGGCACCGGGTTTTGATCCCGGCATTCGTAGGTTCGAGTCCTACCGCCCCAGCCAGATTTGTTAATCACATAGGCTAGAGACTATGGGCAACGTAATGAAAATATTTTCGGGCAATGCAAACTTTGCAATGTCTGAAGAGATTGCGGAACACCTTGGCTTAGAGGTTTCCAGGGCCGATGTTAGGAAATTCAGCGATGGTGAAATTTTCGTTGAAATTAGGGAAAACGTTCGAGGCACCGATGCCTTCATCGTTCAACCTACCAGCACCCCGGTAAATGATCACTTAATGGAACTGGTAATCATGGCCGATGCAATGAGGAGGGCATCTGCACGACGAATCACTGCTGTCCTTCCGTATTATGGCTATGCCAGGCAGGATCGGAAGGTGGCCCCGAGGGTTCCTATTTCAGCCAAAGTCGTGGCCGAAATGCTTATGGCGGTTGGTGTCAGGAGGGTGCTATGTATGGACCTCCACGCTGGTCAGATTCAGGGCTTTTTCAATATCCCTGTGGATCATCTCTATGCCGCTCCAGTGCTGATTGATCACATCAGGGAACATTTCGACGATTTCATTATGATTTCACCGGATGCCGGGGGGGTAGAGAGAACCAGGGCCTTTGCCAAACGGCTTAATTGTGGTCTGGCCATAATTGACAAAAGAAGGGATCGGCCCAATCACAGTGAGGCGATGCATGTCATCGGCGATGTTAAGGGGAAAATCGCTATTCTGATGGATGATATGGTCGATACCGCCGGGACCCTCTGCAACGGCGCCAATACTTTGCTGGAAAATGGAGCCAAAGAGGTTCATGCCTGCTGCTCCCATCCTGTTCTCTCGGGGCCGGCAGTTGATAGACTAAATAGTTCTGCGATCAAATCGCTGGTGGTTACCAATACAATTCCGCTGCGTGAAAATGCCAGGGAATGTGAAAAAATAAAAGTATTGTCCGTTTCGTCGCTCCTCGCCGAAGCCATTCGACGGATTCATAACGAAGACTCGGTGAGTTCTTTGTTCGTCTGATCTAAGGTCCAAATATATTGATGAAAAACGAGATCGGTAGAAATCTAAATGAATACCGATTGAAGGAGGAAGTATGATAACCAAGGAAATAGCCACATCGGTAAGGGAAATCGTCGGTAAGGGCCCGGTTGGGAGATTGCGGGCTCAAGGAAAGACACCCGGAGTAGTCTACAGTGGCGGCAACGATGCCCTTGCTCTCGAGTTTGAGACGAAAGTTCTGTTTCAGGAACTTCTGGACATCCAGGGTCGTAATGCCGTTATTACCCTAAAGATCGATGACGGTTCTGAAAAAAACGTGTTGGTCAAAGAAATCCAGACTGACCCACTCAAGGACAGCCTTATTCATGCAGATTTTATGGAAATTGATGTTCAGAAATCGTCCCGTTTTGAAGTGCCCATCGTTTATTCGGGTAAAGCAAAAGGCGAGGATTTCGGTGGATTGAAGCAGATTTCAAACACTGTGCTTGTGTTGAAAGGAAAGCCACTCGATATCCCTGATGACTGTCAGATCGATGTATCTGATATGGCCATAGGTGACAAAATTTCCGCCGGTGATATCAATCTGCCGAAGGGTGTCAGCCTAATAAGCGATCCCCAAATGGTGTGCGTGTCGTTGGTGGCCCCGTAATTCTTTGTAGGTCGCGATACAGCTATCTCTAAAAGCGTTTTCTGGAAGTCCGGAAAGGAGACAATCTTTTCCGGACTTTTCATTTGGCACTGCCATGAAAAGTGATGCTTATACAATTGTTGGCCTCGGAAATCCCGGGACCAAATATTTGCATACCAGACACAACGTCGGATTTATTTTCGTTGACTGGCTCGCAGAAATACATGGCGCATCTTTTTCAAACGACAAACATCAGGGACTCAGTAGCCGGATCAGCCTCAGCGGTGTCAGAGTCGATTTGCTCAAACCGCAAACCTTCATGAACCGAAGCGGACGTTCTGTCGCATCCTTCATCCGCTATTTTGGTGTACATCCTTCCAGAATGCTCGTTATACATGACGATATCGATATGCATCCTGGCCGGGTCAAACTGGTTGAAGGTGGAGGCACCGGTGGGCATAACGGAATCAGATCGATCGTCGCTGAACTTGGGACAAATGAATTTTTCAGGCTCAAAATAGGTGTTGGGCGACCAGGGGCAGGCGGGACCCATCCCAATATGGATGTTGACAAATATGTGCTGGCCGACTTCTCAGCAGGTGAGTTGGAGGAGATACGACAGACGTTTGCAGAAATAGAAGACGGTCTGAGCTTTTTTTTAAAAGACGATGTTGCCAAAGCCATGACCAGGCTTAATGCCATTAAGTAGTGATGCCGAGGTAGGGAGCGCAAATTCCAGCAAGGCCATAAACTCGGATAACCTTTCTAAGTATGATGATCGTCCGATTCAATTCGGGACGAGTAATAAGTCGGGATGTTTCGTACGATTTATGTTACATTAGATAGTTGCTAGATACTAATCAGGCTAATCAAAAACTGATGTACACCATTTTCAGGTTTCCTGCCCAGCTTTAACCGTCTGTTGCATCGCGGCCTAGTGTAAATGAATAATGACAGGAAAGCGCATCTGTGGCTGAATCATCAATGAATCAGGGAGAGTTTAGTGTTTGCTGAAGGAGACATGGCAGTATATCCGGCACATGGGGTCGGCGTTATCAAATCTATTGAAACCCAGCAGGTGGCCGGAGTTGACCAGAAGTTTTATGTTCTTGAAATTCTTGGCAATTCCATGAGGATCATGATTCCTACCTCCAGTAGCGAGAATGTGGGACTACGCTCCATTGTCAATAAAAAAGAAGCCCTTGAAGTCTTGAATATTCTTAGGGACCGGGCCGTCGAAATCGATTCACAGACCTGGAATCGACGCTACCGGGAATACATGGAGAAGATCAAGACGGGATCTATATTTGAGGTTGCGGCGGTGCTAAGGGATCTCTTTCTGCTTAGTGTCGACAAGGACCTCTCCTATGGTGAGAGGAAAATGCTTGATACGGCTAAAGGACTGCTGGTCAAAGAACTTTCCATTGCTCAGGATGTAGAGGAAGACAAAATTAGCCAGAAGATCGAAAACATTTTTTCCTGATTCTCCCCACTTTCCAATTCAACCGCTTCACCTGTAACCGGCTGTATGAAGAAGCCCTGGTTGTCATCCGATGACGAGCCGTTTTCATGTAATGTCGAGAGGAGGTTTCACAACCTTCGCGTGGATCAATATCTGGCACTGACTTTCGAAGGATTCTCCAGATCCCAACTCTCTGAGTCAATTAAGTCGGGATCAATTAAAGTTAATGAACGTAAAGTAAAACCAGGATACCGGTTGAAGCCTGGAGATATCATCAGCGGCAGTATCGAAATGGTTTGTGAACCGTTGATACTGCCACCGCAGGAAGTCTCGTTTGAGGTTATCGACGAAGATCCCGACTATCTGATTATTGCCAAACCCCCTGGACTTGTGGTTCATCCTGGAAGCGGAAATCCTGACAAGACCTTGGTTAATGGTCTCTTGTACCGATACTGCGATCTCGGTGAGGTGGGAGATGAAAATCGGCCCGGTATTGTCCACCGGCTTGATAAGGACACTTCTGGCCTGATGGTCGTCGCCCGCACCAAAACTGCCCATATCAGCCTGGTGGACCAGTTCAAGAGCCGACGGGTTGAAAAAACCTACCTTGCTCTGGTAAACGGTTTGATGGTAGAGGACGCCGGTCGCATCGTGGCGCCGATCGGCAGGCATCCCGTTAATCGACAAAAAATGGCTATCCGCGAACGAACCGGCAGGCACGCAGTAAGCAACTGGAAGGGTAAAATAAGGTTTGCAAGGCATACCCTTGTGGAAGTGCATATAGAAACCGGCAGAACTCATCAGATTCGGGTACATCTTGCCCACCTCGGTTACCCCGTGGCGGGAGATACTCTTTATGGCCCCTCCAGAGACAAT
>JBPCUV010000411.1:0-18083 GCA_051010975.1 Desulfocapsaceae bacterium | reverse complement strand
AGCTGGATTTCCTGAAACAGCCATCAGTGCGGCAGCACCTAGAATCTGGGAAGGAGATGCCCAAAACGGTCTCAAGCCAGTGCGTGAATATACCGTTGAATATCGTAAACAAGTCGAAGGGGATATTGCCAAAGCATCCATTGATTTCATCAATAAACTGTCCGGAAAAGAACAACCCTTCTTTCTGTATGTCGGATTTACCAATAGCCACTACCCCAGTGTAACGGCCCCGGAATTTGAAAATAAGTCTCCAGCCGGTCGTTATGGCGATGCCATCATGGAACTCGATTATCGCACGGGCGAGATACTGGATGCCATTAACGCTGCAGGTATCGAAAACAACACCATTGTGATCTGGGTTTCCGATGATGGAGCTTCACCCATAACAGGTCCTCCCGCCTCGCGTGGTGGAAACAATGGCATATGGGTTGGTGATCTGGGCGACGGTAGAGAAGGCGCATTACGTACGCCTGCCATGATTAAATGGCCGGGCAAGATCAAGCCTTCCAAATCCAACGGCATGGTCTCAATTCATGATTTCTACTCAACTCTGGCCACTATTATTGGTGCAGAGATTCCAACTGACCGTGCCATTGACGGTATTGACCAGACTGACTTCTTTTTGGGTAAGCA
The DNA here is from genome assembly GCA_051010975.1 of Desulfocapsaceae bacterium. Lineage (GTDB taxonomy): Bacteria > Desulfobacterota > Desulfobulbia > Desulfobulbales > Desulfocapsaceae > JABDQA01. The sequence continues at coordinate 17,450 of JBPCUV010000411.1, read as the reverse complement.
GAAAAACTCCAACAGGGAGTCAGTTTTAAGCTTCCTGGGAGACGAATTGGTAGCGGTGCGCTGGAGGCATTTCCGCATCTATCCAAAACAGTTTATTGAAACCGAGGGTAATCCACGTATGACAGGAATATTTGGTGGCCGAACAGAGACCAATGGCTATCCAATTGTAGTCAACCTGTTTGCCGACCCCAAAGAAGAGTTCAACATAATTGGGGACCATGCCTTTGTATTGGGTCCTTATATGAAAGCAATTGGCGCCTATAAGAAGTCACTAATCGAGGATCCAAATCCGCCGGCTTTTTCGATGACGAAATTTTAGGGAAGGGACGCATAACCGCTTGTGTACCCGTGAGATGGAACATAAAAATCACTAGCTAAACCAGAATCAAAAAACCGATAGAGTCGTGGAAACGACACCAAGGGAGACATTAAATATGACATGTGTAACGATGAGATCTCAAATAATGCTATTTGCCATTATGCTGGTCTTCACTCTTGCTTCATCTGGCTTCAGCAATGAAGAACCGATAACCAAGGAAAAGGCCGAGGCACAATTGGAAGCAGATAAAACTGGTACCAATCCGATTAATTTCACCCATGACCTAAGATTTTATAATGAATTTATCTGGCTGAATACGGAGGGTAACAGTTACCAGAATGTCACGACTTTGGAATATCGTCAACCCATTGCTTCTGACAAATGGCAGTTCAGGACCAGGATACGTGGCACCGGCGTAGAACTCGATCTCAATGACGATGGTGAAAACGAATTCAAAGAATGGGGGTTGGGCGAGATAGATTTTCGCTTTCTGACCGTACCGTGGATGGATTTGAAAAGCTTACAGGCGATGGCCCTTGGCATTGAGACGTGGCTGCCGACCGCTGAGGATGGTCTCGGTTCAAAAAGACTCACCTTCGGCCCTCAGATTTTCTGGGCTAAGTTTAATCCTTTTGGGGCGAAAGGTTGGTTGTTTGCACCTGGTTATCAGCATCGCTTTAGTGTCTGGGAAGATGATGACGTCGATACGTTACACCAATCAGCTATTGATCTTTATGTTGTGGGGATATCCCCGGACAAGCAATATTGGTTACTGGTGGACCCCCAAATCATTCTCGATTGGCAGGAGACTGAACAATATATGATACTCGATGTGGAAGTTGGAATGATGCTTGACAAATACACTGGCTCAAAAGGTCACAGCATCTACTTAAGACCCTCAGTCGGCGCGGGGGGCGATCGACCAACCGATGGCTCTATAGAGATCGGTTACAAGGTGGTCTGGTAAACTTACCAGCCTGGCGAACGATCTTTTACAGCCCTTTTGCTGAAAGTATTTTGAGATATTTTCACCAACGTGGGGAGCTGCGAAATGTTCAACTTTCTAAAAAACTTTTCGCACTTAAGGTTTGGGATGAAACGGGTTCCACGATTCACGAAATGGCATCTCATGTCCACTGCAATTCTGCTAGTAATAATTGTAGCCCTACAAGCTGAGCTGGCCCTGGCAGGATTTGCTGGACACAACACCAAAGGAGATTGGGGTCTGCAGTCAGGAAGTCAGCCGCCTCCGGGCTTGTATGTCGTCCCAATGTACTACCGCTATGATGGATCAGATATTAAAAACCGCGATGGCGACAACGTCAGAATCGATCCTGAAGGGCGTGGTTCACTGGATGTAAACGCCTACGTCCTTGGTTTCATCTGGGTGTCAGAATTCAAGATATTTGGCGGCAATTACGGTTTCCAGATTTATCCGGCATTCACCGACAATACCCTGGAAGTTCCCATACTGGGGGAGGAGCAGAGCGTCAGTACCGGGTTCACCGATCTCTACATTCAGCCGATCAACCTGGGCTGGCAGACCGACCGAGCCGATTTTATTGCCGGACTTGGAATCTATGCTCCCACCGGCAACTATGAGCCAGGAGGCTCCGAGAATCTGGGTCTTGGCATGTGGAGTTTTGAGTTTTTTGCCGGAACCACAATATTTTTTGACGAAGCGAGGACTTGGCATTTTGCCACAACTGCCTGGTACGAGACCCACACCGAGAAAGAAGATACCGATATTCGGGTCGGGGATATCCTGACCCTCGAGGGCGGGCTTGGTAAATCGTTTCTTGATGGAGCCCTCAGCGTTGGCGCCGCCTACTATGCGCAATGGAAGTTAAGTAAAGATGATCTCGGAAATGAGTCTGTGCGACCTAACGGTCAAAGACTCGGAAAACACCAGGTGTATGGGGTCGGGCCGGAACTGACCCTCCCCTTGGCCACCAAGAAAACGCTCTATGGTTTTCTCAACGCCCGATATCTCTGGGAGTTCGGTGCCGAAAGCACATTAGAGGGTAACACCTTTGTTCTCACACTTACCTTTCCGATTCCGAGTGTACCGCTGCAATGATACCAGAGAGTCTGCCGTGCTACGATCTTTGCTTTCTCTGGTGAGATGCATTGTGTCTGAGTTGCTGGAGAATTTTTTGAAGGAGAGAGATAGCCAATGTTCTGCTATTTTTTTAGGATAGGAGCAAAAAGATATAAGACTGAAGAACTGCTCGCCAATGTGGAGGCATTTCCTAACCGATTTCACCGCGAACGCGGCTGTCTGGGTTATGACATCTTCTGTGATTTGGATAGGCCGGATACTTTTACGATGGTCGCTAAGTGGCAGAACTATCAAGACATGCAGAAACATTTCCAGACCCTTGACTTTAAGATCCTTATCGGTGCTGCCAAGGTGCTTGGGGCCTCATCTGAGGTATTGATTACTGAGACAGTCCCATTGACCCCGAGGAGTCGAGGAAAATGAGGACCAAATTCATACACGACAAAAACGAGCACTATTTGCCACGATTAATAGTGAAGTCACCTTAAGATCGAAAAGCGCGACTAAAGATTACATCAATTACTGTCAACCTCTTGTGTCACTAATCATACTTTCAAACCGTAGTTCGACCTTGTTATCCGATATATAAGGTGGTGATAACCTGCTAAGTAGAGTGCTCAAGGATATGTATCTGAAGGACCAGAGCTCTAAACTAAAAATTCTCAGGATGGAGTTCTGCCATGGTTAGATTGTCTGGAACTTTCGCGATGATATTTGGGTTATCGATCATTGTTATCAGCGCTTCAACTGTGATAGCAGAGGGTACAGAACCGACTGCGACTGTCGCCATTGAGACTAAAGCAGTGGCTGTTGGAGTCGGGTATAGCTGGGGAGACGGTGTTCTCAGCTTCGAGGGCAAAGAATATACTTTTAAAATCAAAGGCGTGTCGGTCGTCGATCTCGGTATGTCCTCAATTTCAGCCCAGGGTGATGTTTATCACCTTGAAAAAGTAGAAGATTTCCCTGGCACTTTCTCGGCAGCAGAGGCCGGAATCGCGGTGGGCGGAGGAGCCGGTGCTCAGGTGATGAAGAATCAGAACGGCGTTGTCATGAGGGTCACTTCAAAAAATGCCGGCATTCAATTAAAACTGGCGCCCGAAGGTCTGAAGGTGGAAATGAACTAATCCTTCGATTTAAGGTGCGGCTGCGAATACTCTATCCCTGCTGAAAGTTGAATTGTCAGATTGAATGGTAGGTAGCTGCCCTTTATCATGGTGAATTTTAATATGAAGGAGAAAAAATGATGAAGTTGATCTTTGCCGGCATTGCTGCTAGCAGTCTGGCCCTGTTGATGACTATTTCGTCCCAGGCCCAGGAAGATACTCTGTTGGATTCAGACCTGGAAGGCTGTGAACATGAGCTGACAACCTATTGTAAGGATGTAACCCCTGGCCAAAGCAGGGTGCTCGCCTGTCTTTATGCCCATGATGATAAAATCTCAACTAAATGTAAGTTTGCCTTATATGATGCAACTACTCAGCTTGAAAAGGCCGTGGCTGCTTTATCCTATATGGTGCACGAGTGTGCAGATGATCTGGAAGCCCATTGCCAGGGCGTTGAAGCAGGTGAGGGACGGCTGCTGGACTGCCTCGAGAAGAATGAATCTGAGGTGTCAGCCCGATGCAATGGGGCTTTGGAAGAAGTTGGAATGAAATGATTAATTAATAACGAGAGGCTATCATGAAGAAATTTCACCTTACTATAATATTGGTTATTGGATTCTCTTTCTTTGGTGCGGGTCTCAAGGCGGGACCACCTTCGTGGAGGGACCAGCCAGCTGTTATAAAAATGATTGAGGAGGCACGCAAGAATACAAAACAGGTTCCCTTGGCTGAATTTAAAAAGTTATGGGATGAGGACGCAGATATCATTATATTGGACGTACGGACCCCGAGAGAGTATGAAGCTGCCCATATCCCCTGGGCAGACAATGCGCCAAGGGGCCTTCTGGAATTCGCAATCTGGTCACTCGTTCAAGATCAGAACGAGCACATATATGTCTACTGCAAAACAGGCGGTCGAGCTGCACTGGCAACGGAGCTTTTGAACGAATTCGGTTATAAAAATGCCTTTGCAGTTTCCACGGGGATAGCAGATTGGGCCAGGTCCGGATATCCTGTTCAAACCTCTATTACTGACGAAGAACTTATTCTGCTTCCGGCTGAAGAGTAGAGAGGTTTATATACTCCAAAAGGATGTATCTTACCTCGGTCTCGGTCTGCGTATGGATTTTTTGAAAATCCTTTTTGCTCGGATATAAATTACGTTGGCCTGGCTCCACAGACAGTTATTATCACCCCTTCCGTAAGCACCATATATGGTTGCCGGACTATATTTGGTGTTTGTTGTCCTTTGCCCCACACCTTTAATCCTGTCTTTAAATATAGTTTTCAGCTAGTTAGATATAAGTATCCGTGCTATTGAAATGGTACGCTCTTTGCTATAAAAACTGTAAAGGTGGTCTGAGTCACAAAATAGTTGTTTAAAGATACAGGCCTACACTCGTAAGACGGATTTCATGAGGTGAATGTTCCATGCAACGATTCTTTCAAGTTCTTTCTGTTGTTGTGTTGATAGGTGTTACTACCGGTACATCCCAGTCCCAGGATTTCTATGTGTATCCTCGAGCCGGACAGGACAGTCAGGCCATGGAAAAAGATAAATACGAATGCTACCAATGGGCCAGACAACAAACAGGATTTGATCCCAATCAGGGCCCCAGTTCCTATCCTTCCCAGGGGGACCCTTACGCACGGAGTGGAGAAATCGCTCGAGGGGCAGCCCGTGGGGCAGTGGGAGGTGCCGTCGTTGGAGGAATCGCTGGTGATGCCGGCAAAGGTGCCGCTATCGGTGCGGCCAGTGGTGGGATGATTGGGGGCGTAAGGCGACGGGATCGCATACGCTCGAACCAATCAACACAGCAACAGCATCAGCAAAATTACGAGCACAATCGATCAACTTATAATCGAGCCTATTCAGCATGTCTGGACGCTCGAGACTATTCCGTAAAATAAGAATTGGAGACCAGATCATGAGGTGGATGCCCCATATAAGCATTTGGTCAATTGGGATATTGTTGTGTATTGCCCCGCCAGTGGCAGGCACTACAGGTGATATGGACCCATTGATATGTGCCGTTCAGGAAACCATAGATTGTGCTTTCCAGCAAGAGTGCTTGAGTGGAGAGGCGGAAGGTCTCAACTTGCCGGTACTTTTCTCCGTAGACGTTAAAGAACGGATCATCCAGGCCCATCGTGGTGATGGTACCACTCAGGTCACGAAGATAGAGCATCTTAAGATATTGCCGGATCAGCTTGTTCTATATGGGTTTGAAAAAAGGGCATGGACTCTCACTATCTATAAACCAGAGTATCGATTTTCCGGCAGTGCAATTGAACCCGAATCAGTATTGGGCATGTTTGGTGGCTGCACAGTTCAGGAAAGCCTGTCGACCAAGTAGAACGATTATACTTGTATGAGGGGTAATTAATTATGCAGGATATTTCACAAGCTATTATTACGCTTACCGCCTTGGTTAATCCAGCGATGTGTATAGCCCTTTTTTTGAATGGAGTCAGCTCTTTTCCTCCGAAGCGGCGTGCATTGAATGCTTTTAAGGCTGTGGTAGTAATTTGTTTGGTCCTGTCGTTATCTGCAATGTTGGGGGCGAAGATTTTATCGCTATTCGGGGTTTCTATTCCGGCCTTCTCCTTTGCGGGAGGGGGCATTATTTGTGTGATTGGCGTCAAAATGTTACTTGAGGCGAAGTCTGCAGGCTATCAGCCAGAAGAAAAAGAGCAAACAGCTGATGCCAATTTGACCCCGCTCGTTCTTTTTGCAGCAAGCCCGGGAACGATTACCGGAGTAATAACCATTTCATCTAGCCAAACGGGGACTGCTTTTCCCTTATCTGCCTTAATCGCTGTTTTATCCGTCTCACTCATATTGCTTGTTGTGCTATTGGTCGTGTCATATTTACCAACTAAAAATGAGAGGCCAGGCATGGCTCGTCAAATGATAACAAGTTATCTTGGTGTTATTGTTATAGCCATGGGGGTCCAATTTGCCTTCACAGGAATTAAACAGTTTATGTATTGACTAAGGATAACAGATCGTCCGACAGGACTACCTGTCGCCAATGTTCCAGTTAGCTTTCGAAAAAATATATAATTGAAAGGCTGATTTTTGGGCACACTAAATTTGCTCGGAGATTCTATTAGAGGTTTAGGTGTCACCGACACCATTGACTCACTTTAGACCAATACGCTTCATTTTCCAAAAAGGGGGAAACCATGTTTTGTCATCAATGCCAAGAGACAATGAAAAATGTAGGATGCTCGGTGAAGCAGGGAATGTGTGGAAAAACAGCAGAAGTAGCCAACCTGCAGGATCTGTTTATCTGGAGTTTGAAGGGGATTTCGTTCTGGGGAGTTAAAGCAAAGGAATTTGATATTTACAATGATAGAGCCGGCTTTTTTATTGATAAGGGCCTTTTTTCGACAATTACCAACGCCAACTTCGACCCTGATTTTTTTATCGGGTCCATAAAAGAAAGCCTGAGCATCAGAGATGACCTTAAAGATGCATTTCTCCAGGCTTTCAAACAACAACATGGACAGGATTTTTCAGGAACCATTCCTGAATGTGCCTCCTGGGTACCGTTAAATGATGAGGATATTGGATCGAAAGCAGAAAGCGGCGCTGGCGGCTGGTTAGAGATAGAAAATGAAGATGAGCGTTCTTTGAAAGCAACTATCCTCTATGGGCTCAAGGGAATGTCTGCCTACGCAGAGCATGCTTATCAGATCAACAGGTCTTGCAGAGAGATTTTTGAATTCCTCATGGAAGCGCTTGCGGCATTAGTTGATGAAACTAAATCACAAGATGATTTATTCGACTTGGTAATAAAGACCGGCCAGGTGGGTGTGAAGACAATGGCTCTGCTCGATGAGGCCAACACGAACGCTTACGGGACTCCCGAAATATCCCAAGTCAATATCGGTGTAGGCAGTAATCCAGGAATCCTTATTACCGGACATGATCTGGTAGATCTAGAAGAATTGCTTGAGCAGACAAAAGATCAGGGCATCGATGTGTATACCCACAGTGAGATGCTTCCCGCCAATTATTATCCGAAACTAAAAGAATATCCCCATTTGCATGGAAATTTCGGAAATGCGTGGTGGCTGCAGAAGGAGGATATAGCCAACTTTAATGGTCCTGTCTTATTCACCTCCAACTGCTTGGTACCGCCTAGAGGAGTAGACTATACGGACAAGCTTTTCACCACCGGTGCAGTCGGATACCAGGGGGTAACCCATATTCCGGATCGACCAGCAGGTGGACAAAAGGATTTCTCGGCCCTCATCGAAATGGCAAGAACATGCAGCCCTCCGAGAGAGATAGAAACCGGACAGATAACAGGAGGGTTTGCGCACCAGCAGGTGCTTGCTCTGGCTGATAAAGTGATCGAGGCGGTAAAATCTGGTGCTATTAAACGATTTGTGGTCATGGGAGGGTGTGACGGCCGCCACAAAAGCCGCAGCTACTATACTGAGGTGGCCCAGGCTCTGCCTGAGGATACTGTTATTTTGACAGCAGGGTGTGCAAAATTTAAATATAACAAACTGGATTTGGGAGATATCGGTGGCATTCCACGAGTTCTTGATGCCGGTCAATGCAATGACTCCTATTCATTGGCTGTTATTGCTATGGAATTACAAAAAGCGTTTGAGCTTGATGATATTAATGATCTGCCGATTTCATTCGATATTGCCTGGTATGAGCAAAAAGCAGTCCTGGTACTGTTGGCCTTACTTTCGCTCGGCGTAAAGGGGATTCGAGTTGGCCCGACCTTGCCAGGATTCCTGTCTCCGGGGGTGGCAAATGTCTTGGTTGATAAATTTGATTTAAAACCGATCGCAACTCCAGCAGAAGATGTGGCAGCCATGATGGCTGGGAATTAAAGCTTATTTTGGTGCACCCGGGCGTCGCTTGGTAATAGATCAACGGTTTTCTCTCTGATAGGAAACGGCCGTTGAAGGGATCATTCTCCAGTCTGACTAATATGGAATCTAATAAGGTGTAAGATTGGGTATAAAAGCTAGACTGTACAAAGCGTTCCACCTTGTACTCTTTCATGCCTGGATTAACGTGAAAAAGCCTTATCGTAGAGAATAACGCTTGTATCACTAACTACCCTTCAAACCAAAAAAACATTGAGAGGTTGCTGCTATGCTTCAGGAAAGTCATTTTTACTTTCATAAAGCTGCTGATATTCTTGGATTGCCCAACAATGTAAGGGACATTTTACTGACCCCGGTGCGTTCAGTTAAAGTGGAAGTAAGTATTGAGAGCGAAAGCGGCGAGCTTCTTAAATTTCTTGGTTTCCGGGTACAACACAACAAGTCACGTGGTCCCATGAAGGGCGGCTTGCGTTTTCACCCCTCCATGGATGAAGACCATGCAACGGCATTGGCCAATTTAATGACCTGGAAAACTGCAGTAGTAGATGTCCCTTTTGGGGGCGCTAAGGGCGGTATTAATTGCGATCCAAATTCTCTTTCGGAAAGAGATTTATACAATGTAACACGACGATTTGTAGAAAATATGAAAGAGGTGATTGGCCCCACCACCGACATTCCTGCACCGGATGTCAACACCAATGCCAGGGTGATGGGTTGGATTATGGAGGAGTATTCAAAATACGAAGGATTTTCTCCCGCAGTAGTAACCGGCAAGCCCCTGGAACTGTTTGGTTCCGAGGGCCGGGAGGAAGCCACCGGTCGTGGGGTCATGTATGTGCTGGAAGAAGCGCTCAAGGATAAACAAAAATCTTTTTCGGATTTGAGAGTCGCCATTCAGGGGTTTGGCAATGTAGGCAGCAATGCCGCACGATTAATTGCTGAGCAGGGAGGAAAAATCGTTGCCGTCGCCGATTACGCGGGCGGTATCGCCAACCAAGAGGGCTTGGATGTTCCTGCATTGATTAGATGGTGTGCAGAGCATCGCACAGTCAAGGGTTTTTCGGGGGGAGATCCATTTAAAAACACAGACATTGTAGGTTGGGATGTCGATGTGTTGATTCCTGCAGCATTGGAAGATGCTATTACAGCTGATAATGCAAACACTGTTCAAGCCGAAATAATTGTGGAAGGCGCAAATGCTCCGACAACACCCGAAGCTGATGAAATACTCACAAAACGGGGTGTTCTTATAGTTCCTGATATTCTCGCTAACGCGGGCGGAGTAACAGTAAGTTATTTTGAGTGGGCCCAAAACATTCAACAATTTCGTTGGGATATCAAGCGTGTTAATGATGAGCTCAGTACGGTAATGCGCAAAGCTTACCGAGCAGTCCAACAAGTGTCTAAAGACAGGAACCTGGACATGCGGACCGCTGCGTTTGTTCTTGCTATACAACGTGTTGGTCAGGCTGCGTTGGCTAGAACACAACTTAATACAAAGCTACCTTTCGAATAAATTCTATGCCACCCTCGGCAGGTGAGGCAGCTATTCCGGATTCTGCCAACACGATTGCACCAAAGATGAGAGCGAGAGCAACAATGCAGAAACGCTCGGATTTGAAAAATTCCTCCAATTACTTGGGCTTTCCGAATAACGAAAGTTAACTATTTATTTACATCCAGATTGTCGCCAATTTGTAAAATAACTTCTTCGGCAAAACCTGTACCTGCCTTAGTGTCGAATTCCCACACAGCTTTGACTCCGGCATCCTTGAAGGATTGGATTTGTTCAGGATAATCTGCCACCGTGAATAGGAAACTGGTTTCTCTATCGGTGTCCTTTACCATCTCCCTGATTCGGTGGACAACATTGAGGTTTTCCTCGTAATGCCGCATTGCGAGGAGGGCAACCTTAATCTTTCCTAGTCCAACCCGGGCCCAAAAATCATCATCGGTTGCATCTGCGAGGAGAACATTTCTTCCCTCGCTCTTGTGCCGATCAACGATATCAGGATTGGAACTGATACCAATCACTACATCGCCATATTGCTTTTTCAAAGTTTCATAGGCGCCAGTCCCTAATCGTTCCATTCCTATGATCACAATTTTTGCGTCACCGGGGTCGAGAGGAAGATCCTCAGGCAATAAGACAGGCCCCTCGAACCTATCGAAATATTCCTGTTTTGATGAGTATATTTTTCGGGCCCGGATGTTTAATGGAGCGGCAACAATAAAAGTCATCGTCAGCGCCAAGGCGATAATGACCAGCCAGTCCCCGCTTAACCACCCATTGCCAAGCGCGACGGCCCCCACGATCAGTCCGAACTCGCTGTAATTAGCAAGGATGAGAGAGGCAAGGACCGAAGTCCTGGCGCGAAGCTTGAACCGGACCATTATAAAGAAATATAACCCTACCTTGACAACCACAGCCACAGCCAGGAGCACCGCTACAAGCAATGCCGGCACGGTAATATCTCCGGCTGTGCCGATACTGAGGAAAAAGCCAACAAGGAGCAGGTCTTTGAACCCCATAAGTTTCTTCGACATTTCATAAGCTGACGGGTGGGCTGCCATCAGAGCCCCTAAGATCAATGCTCCCAGATCTCCTTTCACTCCAACCAGATCAAACACTGACCATGCGCCAAATGCCAGGGCAAGGCCGTAGAGAATCATCAGTTCACCATGTCCAGCACGGGTCATGAGACGCATCAAAACGCGGCGCAGCGGTATCAGACCGATCAGTGCCAATGCCCATATGGACGGCACCTTCCCGGTCGAAATAGCCAGAAATACTACTGCAAAAATATCCTGCATTATCAGGATGCCAATGGCAATGTGGCCGTGTTTGGATGACATTTCGCCCTTTTCCTCCAGTGTCTTGACCGCAAAGACCGTGCTCGAGAAACTGAGAGCAAAGGCAATCAGCAGAGCGATGGAAAAATCCAAATCAGCGAAAATTTGCAGGCCGGTCAGACTGGTCCAGAAAAGAACTATCCCGCCTAATACAACGACGATGAGCATATGGATTGTAGCGCCGGCCCACACGTACGGTTTCAGCAAGGAGCGAACGTTCAGTTTCAGTCCAATGGTGAACAGCAGTAATGTCACACCGAGATCACCTAATTTACTGAAGTATTGAGCGTCCCCAAGCTCGAATATGTTCATGATAAAACCGCCGATTAAATAGCCAACCATCGGCGGCATCCCCAGGCGTACGGCTATGATTCCGAAAATCAATGCTGGGCCAATCAAGATCAAGTTATCCATCCTTCCCTCGTTTTAATTGTTGGTAGACAGTCAAAACAATATTTCCGATTTTTTAAAAAATGATTGTCAGGAAGAAACTGAAATCATGATAGGCGTAATGTTATCAGTCAGTTATGAGCATATTTTTTTGTTTGCCCTTTCAAAAATAACTCAGATATCACTTTCCTCCAGCGATGAATCTAGAATTAGTGGTATGTCCTCCGCAACGTGTATCTCCAGAACACGGCAGGCTATTGCTCTGACGTATCAGTCGGATAACCGGTCGGAATACGCCAGACGTTGCTGCCCAAATATACCAGAGGCCGCCCGGGCGGGCCCGGATCAAAATCGTCACGCAGCATGAGCACCAAATCCGAACTCACCGTTGGCTCACTGCGATAATAGCTGTGCCCGTGGGGATCCAAGCGCTGGCTCAACTCACTCAACTCACTGGACGACCCCAGGAACTGTATAATGGAAAAATTGGAGCTACCATAGAATTCCATCATCTCTCTTTGGGACTCGGTCAATTTTTCAAAACGGAAGGTGCCAATGCGCCCCTGCGGGCTCCTGAAAAGCCGTTGGGCGTAAAAAATGGCCCGGTCGTCGGGGGAAGTGTAGATGGTAAAACGTTTGACACTAAGGGGTAGATTGTCCCCATCGATTCTCTGCTCGGCCACCATAACGTCAAGATCGGGTGCGGCGAGAACAAAATTGTGGATCTTATATTTAATCTTAGGATCGATACCAGCGGCCCGCGTTTTCAGGGTGATTTCTCTGAGCGCCGCAGTGGCAACGTCTGTTCCCCGGCTATGTGCTATGATGTGAATTTTTTCGACCTCAGGGATTTCAGAGAGAAATCTTAAAATTTCGCGCAGGTGCCAAATGGTAAACTCGCTCGACTCACGATCGTACGTGTAGCCGAAGAAGCCAGGAAATCCCGCTGGCCAACTGTAGATTATGGGCACTCCAGTGCGCCCTAGAAAGTGCCACAGTTCTGCCATGGCGAAAGCGGCATCGGCGAATGAGTTGCGGTACCCATGTATATAGATAAACAACTCCTTTCTGGAGGTTTCGGTCAATCGCTGCTGCAGAACTTCGGTTACCGACAGATTGGCTTTTTCCATTATGGCTACCATGGCAGGATCTTCGGTGATCTTACCGTCCATATAGGCGTAGGGAAGCGGTGTGTTCGGTGTTCGGACCAGTTCGGATAACTCTCCCAGGGCAAGTTTTACCGGCTTTGCCCGTTCATGAGTCAGGCTCGCATTGAGAAGTTCCTCCCAGGTTATATCAACACCCAGTTCTACTGCAGCAGTTCCGAAGGCAATTGAACCGGAACGTTCGTAGCCATAAGTCAGGATACCTGCACTATTGTGCTCGGGGACACGATCCGTAAAGTAGAGAAGCTGGACCTCAGTACTTTTTTGTGGCGAGCTGAGATTTTGATAGGGTTTATCCGGTTCGGTCAAGAGCACATTTGGGGTGGGCATCATCAGGCGTGCACTGCTGCAGCTCCAGAGTAAAAGTGGCAAACCGATTATCAGGCAGTGAAGTAAAGCTTTTCGTGACATAGCTATTTTTTTGCCTTTGGTTGCAACCATAGATCTTGGACCACCAGTTCCTATCCTTACCGGAACCGCAACAGCACCTCTTGCTAACTAGTCAAGATGTGGACCCCAAAACAGATTTCTGACAACCGTCAGTGTTTCAACTGGCCCAACAGACTCGATGTACTAATCACCCATCTCAGTTCGATATGCTAGCTACCCATCCGAAAGAGGGTAAATCATTTCTTCTTCTTTCCTTTGTCTTTGCTCTTTTTACCTTTTTTTACTTTTGCTTTAGCGCTCTTTTTGTTTTCCTTCTTCTTTTTCTTCTCTTTTTTTGCCATTGTATCCTCCGGGTTGTTTAGGGGAAATTTGCCGTTGCCGCTGGGCAACTAAGCTAAGCAATAAATCAAGACAATCGCGCTGGACTGCTATATCTGAGCGAACAGTTTAGCAGTGACCATCCCCATTTAGTGTTCTCCTTATTTCAAGTAGTGTGCCATTTCGAGAAGCCCAAAAAGTTCCAACTAATCCCCTGGAAATTATAAGCAAATATCGATGCGAGGTAGTTGAGGATGTATGACGGCATACCAATATACACCAAATGTGGTTCTTTCTACCGTATTTGGTGCACCTCTTTAAGCAGTATGCGGAAGAACACCGTTGTGTCTGTCGTCAATCGATTAAACTACGATATTGATTATTCGAAGCAATAAGTAATCCTCACAGGACTTAGAGGACAACATTCTCCAGTAAACCACTTTCCTGGAACACCAAATATGGCCTACAAAACCACATTTGGTGTATTTGCTTGTGCACGTCTCCCTCCCCATTAACCGTACAAATGAAAAATCTTATTATTTCACAGACAGTTAAGAGTGTGTCTGCCCCTTGCTTAACCCTGGCACGGTTTTTGAGTATTCAACATAGGCATCATCTAACCTTGGTTGCACATTGTCAAAAGATATCATAGGAGATCCGGATGCTACTGAAATTCAAGGAATTGGCCAAAGGTAAGCTCAAGGAACACATAATTAACCATCGCCGAAAGCAGAACTCCATTCACTTCAGCGACACGACCCTCAGAGATGGTGAACAGATGCCTGGCGCCGCCCTGACGATCGAAGGCAAGGTGGCCATCGCCAAAGGGCTTGCCGAGTTGGGGATCGACTCACTTGATGCCGGTTTTCCAATAGCCGCTGAAAGCGAGATTCTTGCCATGCGCCGAATTGTACGAGAGGTTAAGGGGCCAGTGATTACCGGTCTCTGCCGTACTAAAAAGTCGGATATAGATGCAGCCTACGAGGCCTTGGAGGAAGCGTCGATCTTTAAACGCGGGGTAAGTCTCTTCATCGCTACGAGCCCAGTCCACCGGGAAGATAAACTGCGTAAGTCGAAGAACGAAATCATCGATATCATCTGTGAGCACATACAATATGCCCGCCAGAAGTTCGAGGTCGTCAGCTTCGCACCAGAGGATGCTAGCCGCACTGAGCTCTCCTACTTGGTGGAAGTATACCGCAATGCCATAGACGCGGGAGCGACGACAGTGGGATACCCGGACACACTAGGCATCATGACCCCCGAAAAGGTTAAATATACCTCCGACTACCTGCGCGATAATGTGCACAATAACGAAAAAGCCCTGCATGCAGTGCATTTCCACAACGACTACGGACTGGCGACGGCTAATGCCCTTGCCGCAATCTCCTGCGGCGTTGATATCGTCCAGGGAACCATCAACGGACTGGGTGAGCGGGCAGGTAATACGGCGCTTGAAGAAGTAATCATGGCAATCGTCATGAACGAGGAACAATACAAGAAAAAGGTCTTTGTGGACACCACCAAGCTTGTATCCCTGAGCTGCATGGTAGCCGAGAAGACCGGTATACCCGTGACCAAGAACAAACCCGTGGTCGGTGAGACGATTTTCCAGACCTCTGCCGGTATCCACCAGGATGGTTTACTGAAGAATCCCGAGACCTACCTGCCGTTTATGCCCGAGAAAGTAGGTGCGGAAAAGATAGAGATGATACTGGGCAAGCATAGCGGGCAGGCAGCATTCAAGGCACGCCTCGCTGAGCTCGGACTTGATCTCAGCAGGGAAGAGCTGGATAGGTTCTCAGGACAGATTGTAAAGGCGCCAAAGGCGGCATGGGAGGATCCGGATAGCCTTTTACGGGAAACGTTGACGGCCATCCGCGCCGGTGCTTCCTAAACGATTCGCGCCGTTTCGTGCGATAGCTAAGTCGACGTGGCACTTGGTTACCTCAATCCCAATCCGGTAATTGTCCGGAACTAAAAAAGGAAACAGCAGAAGTGGACTCGAAAGACACCTTCCTTAAAGAGCATTCCCTGACCCTGTCGGACGGAACCTCTGGCCGCTATTTTGTGTACACCCCTGAAGCTGAAAGCCTCGAGCGTGTATTGGTCTACATCCATGGATTGATCAGCGATCATCACTGGTTCGAGCTACCTGAAAATTTTCCGCCAGGCACGGCCGTGCTATTTCTGCCGCGTCAGCCTCGGACCCATGTCGAACGATTCGAACAATGGACGGAGAACTACCAGGCCTGCCTGGAGGACTTCAAGGTTCATCACCAGGCAACCTCGTATCATCTGCTGGCTCAATGTTATGGAGTGCAGCCGGGGATGCATTGGGCAGCGACCCAGCCCCAGAATTTCACGACCCTCACTTTGGTGAGCCCGCCCGTCTTGCCGCGCAGTGAATATGACGCCGTGACCAAGGCAAAAATATTTTTGGGCCCGAAGAAAGCCGATCAGAAGGCGATGCTTGAACCGGAAAACTATGGGCGTCTGGCAAGTCTGGTCAGTTTCATTAACGCCAATCCTTCGACCACCTACGACTTCTCAAACTCATTCTGGACCCAAACGCATAGGCTCCGCAAGTGGCTTGGTAATACGCTGGTATGTTATCCAGCACCAACCCACTGCATCTTTGTCTCCGACGATGAGGTGTGTGAGCCTGTGGACTTGGGAATTGGAGGCGATCTTAAAGAGCTACCGTCACAAACCAGTTTTCTCTATGGATTTCACTTTTTTGAGCTGCTCCCCAACCGCAACCTTTTCTGGGACAAGGTCTTCGAGTTTATGCTGAATAACGAAAAGAAGATTGAAATCGAAGGCCCGATCGAGACGGTCTTTGTCACTGGAGCCTCGGGATTCATCGGCTCTCACATTGTGCGCCGTTTGCACCGGGAAGGATACCGGGTTGCCGCCTTCGTGCGCAATGTGGAAAAGGCCCGCGCGATGTTCAAGGACTTGGGTGATGAAATTGACTATCGCCAGGGCAGTCTCGATGATCTTGAATCGATGGAAACAGGACTGGCGGGTATCGATGCCGTGGTACACACCGCCGGTTTCGTGAGCGACTGGGCACGTGACGAAGATTTCCACAGGGTGAACGTTCAGGGGACGAAATATCTGGTGGTCGCCGCCCACAAGCAAGGCGTTAAACATTTCATTCATACCAGCAGCCTTGGGGTCTTCGGTGATACGGATCAGCATAACATCGATGAGAACAATAACTACGTGCTCTCTTCAGATGCCTACAGTAACTCCAAAATCTACGCTGAGATTTTCGTGCGCCGCTATTGCCTGGATAACAATATTCCTTTCACAATTTTCCGCCCTGGATTCGTGTACGGCGAGGGGGACAATAACTTTTTTCCTCGTCTGATTGATAATATCGAGAAGGGCAAGGCCAAATATATCGGTTCAACTGAAAACATTGTCAATACAGGTTACGTGGGCAATCTCGTGGAGTTGGTGACAGCGATCGTCGGCAACGCTGCCGCGGTGGGGGAGACCTACAACTTCTCCGATCCCCAAAACACCACGATACGAGAGTTGTACGATACGGTATGCGAGGGACTCGACCTGCCAAAGCCGACAAAAGTGGTCCCAAAACAGGTCGCACTGGGCATTGCAACCGTGTTCGAAACTGTCGCCAAAAAGCTCCGCTTGAGCAAGCCCCCTCCTCTGACCCGAAAAAAAGTGACTTTCGTGGCTCGAAGTCGCTCCGTCAACACCTCCAAAACCTATGACTTAATCGGCCGCAAGCCCTATAGCTTTGAGGAGGGTATTGGCCGCACACTGGAGCACATTCGCAATGCTCGATGAACTCAAGCTCGGAATTCGCTATATCGGACTAAGTCGTCTGCTTAAGAACGCATCAACGTTCAAACAGGCACGGTCATCGATTCGCGGTTACATCACTACAATTTGCTACTGGACACTGATGCGGGTCGGTTGGTTGGACGAGCTCGAAGGAAACGGTGTTGTTA
>JBPCUV010000410.1:0-2602 GCA_051010975.1 Desulfocapsaceae bacterium | reverse complement strand
TCCCCGCTTTTCATCAACCTCGATAACTCGAACTGTCACCTGCTGACGGACCCTCACCACCTCAGAAGGGTCCCTGACAAATCGATCCGCCAGCTGACTTATATGGATCAGGCCGTCCTGATGAACTCCTATATCAACAAAGGCGCCGAATTTGGTTACATTGGTGATAATACCCGGCAGTCTCATCTCAGGAATCAGATCATTCATGGTGCGGACATCTTCATCGAAGGAGAAGACAGCAAACGTTTCCCTGGGATCGCGGCCGGGCTTAGCAAGTTCCTCCATAATATCCCGCAGAGTCGGCAGTCCCAGAGAGTCACTCACATAGTTATTGATATCCACCTTCTTCCTGGCATCATCGCTGGAAACAAGATCAGCCGCCCTGCAGCCAGCATCTGCGGCCATTTTCACGACGGTTGTATACCTCTCTGGATGCACACCTGAACCATCCAGAGGATTATTTGCGTCATGAATGCGGAGAAAACCAGCGCTCTGCTCGAAGGCCTTGGCCCCCAATCTTGGCACCTTTTTAAATTCCTTGCGGCTGGAAAAAGGGCCGGTCTCGTTTCGATACTTGATGATGGAGGCAGCCAGGGATGGACCAAGCCCGGAGACATAGGTGAGGAGCTCTAAAGAAGCACTGTTCACCTCTACACCAACCGAGTTCACACAGCTGGTCACGACATCCTCCAGGCTTTTCTTTAACTCAGACGGGTTAACGTCATGCTGGTATTGCCCCACTCCTATCGATTTCGGATCAAGCTTTACTAATTCCGCCAGAGGGTCCTGCAATCTTCTGCCGATAGAGATTGCGCCCCGTACGGTGACATCGTGATCGGGGAATTCTCGACGGGCCACCTCTGAGGCCGAATAGATCGATGCCCCGTCTTCGTTGACCAGAGTAACGACAATCTCCGGCCCCAAACGGAGATCACGGATAAAAGCCTCCGTTTCTCTTCCGGCGGTACCGTTGCCGATGCCGACTGCCTCGATTTTGAACTTTTGGAAGAGATCCCTTACAATCCTGGACGCCTCCTTTCTCCTGCTCTCGATTGTCGGGTAGATTGTAGTCGAGTAAAGGAGCTGCCCCTGTTCATCCAGACACACCAGCTTGGCACCGGTTCGAAATCCGGGGTCCAGGGCCATAAGTCGCTTCTGCCCCAGTGGCGCAGCAAGAAGCAACTCTCTCAAATTGTCGGCGAAGACTTTGATCGCCTCCCGGTCCGCCCGTTCTTTGAGGCTGTTGCGCAGCTCTTTTTCCAGAGATGGGCCAAGCAGTCTTTTATAGCTGTCTGCCACGGCCAGCTCAACCTGAGTCCCGACCCCATTTTTGACAAAATACCTGATCAGAACGGGCAGCACCAAATCATCAGGCGGTTTTATGCTGATGGAAAGTATTTTCTCCTGCTCGCCACGCAACATGGCAAGCAAACGGTGACTTGGTACCTTTGCTGCTGCTTCATGCCAGTCGAAGTAGTCGTGAAATTTAGCCCCGATCTCCCGATTCTTTTTTACCACTGCGGAAACGATAACGGCCTTCTCTTCATACAGCCGGCGCAAAAGTCCCCTGATCTTCTGATTTTCATTCACCCATTCAGCAATGATATCCCTTGCGCCGGCAAGTGCATCTTCAACCGACTCGACCCCTTTCTCATGACTGACAAAAGGTGACGCATCGACACCGGGCATATCCTGCTTGAAAAGTTTCCTGGCCAACGGTTCCAGACCCTTCTCACCGGCAATCATTGCCCTTGTGCGTCTCTTTGGTTTATAGGGAAGGTAGATATCTTCCAGGCCGGTAAGATTTTCAGCTTTGTCCAGGTCGTTTTTTAGTGCATCACTTAACAGATCTCGCTTAGCCAGAGATTCGATAATGTACTGCCGTCTCTTTTCCAATTCGGCAAGCCCGGCGAGGCGATCCCTGATTGCCGCGATCTGCACCTCATCAAGAGAGCCGGTGGCTTCCTTTCGATACCTGGAAATAAAGGGGACGGTGGCTCCATCTGTAAGCAGGTCAGCAGTGGCTGCTACCTGGGTTGCACGGATCCGGAGTTCCTCGGCAATAATCTTCTGGTGTTGTAGATTCATTAAATCCACTACGAGCGAGTTGCGTAGTAAGCCACTACCCGTGGATCAGCGCTGATGCGCTCCTGGTGTTCGAAAAGGCCCGGTGCCACCTGCTGCACAATATCTGTCGGGACATAGTCAAGTATGCCTGAGCCCAACGAGCGGACCTGAACGAAGGCCCTCAAGTCGGCTACCGTCATCTGATTGTTGGCAAAATATTCTCCACCTCCACGTAACAAGAGCTGATCAAGACCGCGCAGAAAGGTGGTCATCCAGCCATCAACAAGTTTTTCGCGGGCCAGTCGAAGCTCCTCTTCCGGCAATCCGAAGGTTCGAACGATGCGGTTGCTGAGATCCTCTAAGGCACCCAATACTTCGTCACAATAAAGTGCCTGTAGATCGTCTGCGGGATAAAGGCCTGCCATCTTTCCTACATAACGACTCATGGCGTTTGATTGAGTTACCTGGGCCCCATCGATTTCGAGTACAGGTACTGAATTGAAACGTGTGGTTGACCGCATCTCACCAAATTCGG
>JBPCUV010000409.1:0-3343 GCA_051010975.1 Desulfocapsaceae bacterium | reverse complement strand
TATTGAAATTCTCATCGGCTGCCGCTTTTCCTGTGATCGACGTATATGATGCCATTTGACCGGAGTGGCGATATCCTCTGGGGGGTAAGCGATTATCCTTAAGGTAGGTTGCCGCTTTCAGCAGCGTATCGGTCTGCTTACCTGAAACATCCCCCATGACAGCCTGGTAGATCAGTGTCTGATCTGGTGAATCGATGATAGTGCGATGCGGTTCAAACGGCCTCTGCTGGCCGACAATGTCTCCTTGCGCACTGTAGTTTCCGGACTCGAATAGTAGTCGTCCCTGCGCATCGGCCACCGCCAGATAGAGCCACGCTCTTCTCGATGGAAATCCCGTGGGAAATTTGTGACCGGTTTTATTGACGACATGTACATCTACTTCCAAGCGATTGTCTCGCTCTTCGACCCGTTCTATTATGATTTCAGCCGCTTCTTGGCTCAACCGTTGTTCCGTTCTATCAATAGTCCGTTCGAAGAGCTCTTGGGGTACGCCAATACCGAGTCGTTCACTATTATCTTTCATCATTTCCAGGATGAATCGGTTGCCGCCAATGAAATGGTGTTTCCAGAACGGCGACTGGCGCACCTGATACCAGGGGGGACGGTTGGTGATCTTGATCGGTTCATCGATCCTGGGCATATGGCAATCCTGACAGGATCGATAGTTTTCAGCTGACGCATAGGTGCTGTTAAGCCACTCCAGATAAGGGGTCTGCTCCGGAAACTCACCGGCTATTTCACCTTTCTCATCGACATACGGGGTAAAGAGCGTATGACACGTCGCGCAGAGTTCCGGTTTGTCAACTTGTTCACCATAGGTTGGCAAATAGTTGACGTGATTGATCATGGGATTGACGAACACCTGCTTATACGGGCCGAATATTTTTCGCTGGTCGCTCACAGGGTAATTGCCGGAAAAGCTCGTTTCAGTTCCCAGGCCGTCATTTTGAATCTGATGACAAAGTGTACAGCTTACTCCATCCCAGGCAAATTCTGAGGTTTCGGCCATTGCCAAGGAGTAGCTCTGTGCTCCATCCCGAAGCGCCTGGGTTCTTGCCATTGGGGTGTGACAGGTGAGACATTTATCTTCTATAGCAGCAGCGAGTTGAGGAGTGCGGGACACCTCCGATTCAACTTTGGCTCTAAAAAGAGGGTCTTTGAACGAGTTGGCCATCATAGTCGAACTCCAATCGTCAGCAATCGACAGATCATTTCCCTCGCTGTCAATCAAGGCATTGGGGCCTGATACGTGGCAGAATGCACACTCGTTGGACGTCGCAAATACCTCGGTGAAAGCGGCGAAGGAGTAGGAGCCGGCAGTTAAAATCAGGCAGACAGTACAGGAAACAATGATATATCTAGCCACGATGTCCTCTTAATATCACCACAGATTCAGGCGCTGCGGAAAAGATTTAAAAGTCCAGCTACTGAGTGCGCGCCCCCTGACCGGCTCCCTGGCCGTTCCCCTGGCCAACCCCATTACTATTCATGCTGCCCATACCACCGCCTCTGCCTTTACCGGTGCCGTCACCAAGACCATCTCCGGTGCGGTTGCCTTTCCCTCTGCCACCTCCAGCCCCCAGGTACTTCTCCTTTTCTTCAGGGGTCATCCGGTCGATGCGTTCTCTCCACTCGACACGAAAGGCGTCGCGTTCCTCTTGGGGAGCATTGTACATCGTTCCCCTGAGATCGCTGAGATCTTTTGTGGACATCGACTGGTAGTCGGCAGACAATCCGATGGCTGGCAAAAGAAGCAGAATAAGAGCTGATGCAACTATGGATTTGATCAAATTGCGGTTCATTGTGGTTCTCCTGTACATTAAAAGTCCTTTAACAGTTTGAGGTGGCAATTTCATGCAGGGTTTCAAACACACCCATCGGATCCATATCGTTTGCGGCGGCAATCTCTTTTATGTTCATCTCCGCCTCGGCCACGACACCTTTGTCGTTGAGCCCCTGCAGAGTTCTACTCAAATTAAGGCCGTACTCATCACACGCTTCCGACAGCTTCTTTTTCCCCCATCCTGATTCTGGTGCATCGGGAAATCTTGCTGCGGCGGTCTTAGGTTCAGGTTCAGCAGCTAATTTCGCGGGTTGTATGATTTCGTAAACCTGTTGTGGTGATCTATTATTTACCTTGGCAATTACTTTCAGGGTGTCTTCAGGTCCAGTGACGGTCAATCCAGCATCTTTGAGAAGCTCAACACTTCTCTCCAGATCAAGGTTTTCCCGCTTGGTAAACATCTTCAGCGACGATGACTCGGCATGACCGTAGGGCGGCTCCCCGTAAGTTTCTGAAGCGTCATCTTTGACTGATTCCGAGAACGCAAGGATGGTGCTCATCGGCGGAATATTGTAATAAGTCCCAACCACAAAGATAGCCGTCAGTACAAGTGCGACATTGAAAGAACCGGTGAATACCTTTACTTGTCGGGCCCTGTTTTTCATATAGGCGACAATGGGCTTCCAGTTGTAGTAGATATGCAGCAGCCCGGCAAAGAGAAAGAGAAAGCCGACCGTGGTGTGCTGAGCGCTCCAGTCTCCCTTGGTAAGTCCAAAGAACTTCCAGTCTGCCCAATAGGCGACCCGGCCCTCGGGTACGACGTAGAGGATGATGGAGTTCAAGATTAATACTACCAGCGACAGAAGCATGGTCATTGAGGTGATCTTTCTGATGTTCATGGGTGTTCCTCCGTTCAAATAAATGAAAAGTTGATTTTGATCTCAACCATTCCAATATGCATGCCAGTCGAGCGCTAAAATAATTATTTAATTATTTACTTTACAATCCGCCGGTTTCCGGGTCTTTGCGAGGTTGGGAGATGAATATGAGTCGGCCCATGCACATGGCTCAGGTGGGTAATTATTACTCAGGCGCAGATCAAACTATGTAAAAATTACTCTGCGAATGCTCTCAGGGCGCAGATAAGATTTCACCTGCTGCAGTGAGTTTTGCCTTGGAGTCTGCAAACCTCAAGTATTCAGCAACTTCAGTGGCTGAGGGTGTCGAAGGAAATGAAGCGTGACGGTGATACGTGGAACACAGGGTGGACTGCAACAGAAATGAGTCTGAGGTGGGGTGGAAAAGATCGGAATGATTCGATGATGGTGCGAAATGCAGCGAGGTTCAGCAGCAGCTGTCCTGCATAGGTAACCCGGCCACTAGAAATGCCTGATGAATGCCGCCGGGAAAAAGAGAATGAAAAAACTTTACCGTGCCCTTGTCCTGACCATACCTGTAGGCCAGATCCGAGGTTACCATCCTGATAACTGGGTGGCGTTGGTGGGCGAGGAATGTTTCTCTGAGAAAGTTGATAACGTCCAGATGTTCTTGACGCAGTTC